>CAZAGV010000009.1:0-6681 GCA_964484975.1 uncultured Candidatus Pelagibacter sp. | reverse complement strand
GTGCCAAAGAGTAATTTTATTTAATGAAAAAAACTGTGATCTTTTAATACCTGAAAAAAATAAATTTGAAAAAGTTGACTTAATTCTTCTTAACAAAATAGCTGATAATGTAAATTCTTTAAGATCTTATATAGATAAACAAGAATTAAATCTATATACAAATTTCATCGTAGATTGCTTATTTGATGCAAACAAATATTTTAATGATCAGGAGCCATGGAAAAAAAAATCTGACATTAAAAGATTAAATACTATAGTTTATGTATCATTAGAGATTATTAGAAAAATTTCTATTTTATTAAATCCAATTATTCCCGGAACTTCATTAAAAGTTTTGGATATTTTTAATTTAAAACAAAATGATCTTGAATTTGATTCTATTAAAAATCACGAAAGCTTAATATCAAAAAATAAAATTAAAAAAATTGACATTTTGTTCAAAAAAATAGAAAAAAATGATTGATTCACATTGTCATTTAGATCATGAACCAATGTTTAGTGATCTTAAAAATGTTATCATTAGATCTAAAGAAAATGGAATAGAAAAAATTTTATCTATTTGTACTACTAATGATAGTTTTAAAAAAATTATTGAAATTATTCAATTTGATCCAATTATTTATGGTACTTTTGGCATACACCCTCATGAAACCGATTCTGATAAAACTACAAAAAAAAAAATTATAAAAAATGTTAATTCCCATGATAAAATTATTGCTATAGGAGAAAGTGGATTAGATTTTTATTATAATCATAGCTCAAAAGATCAACAAATATCTAGTTTTAAATACCATATAGAAGCTTCGATTGAGTTAAATGTCCCAATTATAGTTCATTCTAGAAATGCTGAAAAAGACACTTTTGATATTTTAAACATTTACAAAAACTATAAACCAAAAATTCTTATGCATTGTTTTACTGGTTCTACCGAGTTTGCTTATAAATTGTTAACTTTAGATAGTTATTTTTCAGCAAGTGGAATAATAACATTTAATAATAGTGTTGATCTTCAAGATACTTTTAAACTTATTCCAAATAACAAGCTACTAATTGAAACTGACAGTCCTTATTTATCTCCGGTTCCATTCAGAGGAAAAAAAAATGAACCTAGCTTTATTAAATATACTTTAGAAAAACTTGCAGAAATAAAAAATAGTAATTCAAAAGATATTGAAAAAGTTACTAATAGTAATTTTAACACATTGTTTAATTTAAATTAATTATGACAATAAAATTTACTATATTGGGTTGTGGTAGCTCACTAGGTGTACCAAGAGCTGATGGATCATTTGGAGAATGCAATCCATCAGAAAAAAAAAACTATAGAACAAGATGTAGTGCAATTATAACTTCAAATTACAGCAACACACTTATAGATACTTCACCTGATTTAAGATTGCAGCTTTTAAAAAATAATATAAAAAATATAGATAGAGTATTATATTCTCATTATCATGCTGACCAAACTCATGGAATAAATGATTTAAGAATTTTTTTTATTAAAAATAAAAAAAAAATTCCAATCTACTGTGATAAGAAAACAAAAAAATATTTACTAAAAAATTTCAGTTATTGCTTTAAAAAAACGCCATCTTATGAACCAATACTAAAAATAAATTCTATTAAAACAATTAATCAATTTAATGATCAAAATATTAAGTTAAGTATTAGATCTATCAAAGTTAAACATGGTAATATTAAGTGCTGTGCATTTATAATTAATAACAAATGTGCCTATCTAAGCGATGTTAATATGATTTATCAAAAAGATTACAAATATTTTAAAAACATAAAGTACTTTGTTGTTGATTGTTTGAGATACAACAAACATCCTTCACATTATAATCTCGAAGAATTATTGAAATTAATAAAAATATTGAATCCAAAAAAAGCAATTCTAACTAATTTACATTCTGACTTAGATTATAATAAATTAAAAAAATTATTACCTAAAAATATTTCACCAGCTTATGATGGTATGAGTTTTAATTTATAATATATTTTCTAGTTCTTTAATAATTTTTATTGACATTGGGTTTGTGAATGATGCATATGTGTCATAAATTTTACCCTTTTTATCAATTAAAATCTTGTGAAAATTCCATTTTGGAACTGCACTTTTTCCAAAAGTATCTTTGGCCCATTTATAAATTTCTTGAGCATTTTCTCCTTTAACATCATATTTTGAAGTCATTGGAAAATTTATATTAAAATTTGTCTCACAGAAATTTTTAATTTCATTATTTGACCCTGGTTCTTGATTGCCAAATTGATTTGATGGAACTCCTAAGACAATTAGATCTTTTTCTCTGTATTTTTCCCAAAGTTTTTGTAGGTCAGTGTATTGTTTGGTAAATCCACATTTGCTAGCTACATTGACAAGTAAAACTGTTTTGCCTTCATATTTATCTAAACTAATTGTTTCTCCAGTTATTAGTTCTAATTTAAAATCATAAAAAGTTTTATTTTCCATAGAATTCAGAGTTATATTAAAATTTAGTAAATTGAAAATTATAATTAAAATAATTATAAAACGGCTATTTTTTTTCATTTTTTAGAAGTGCTTAATATCAAAAAATATCCAGCTAAAGTGGATAAAAGTGACCCTGATAAAACTCCTAATTTTACTCCGTCAATGTATTGAGTATTTTCAATGAAAGCTAAATTTCCAACAAATAAACTCATTGTAAAACCGATTCCTGTAAGAATTCCAACGCCATATAATTCAATCCAACTAGAATTACTCGGCATTTGTGCAAATCCTAATTTTATCGATACATAGGAAAATAAGAAAACTCCTATTTGTTTACCTAAAAATAGACCCAGTAGTATGCCAAGTGGAACTGGTAAAAGGAGTGATGAAAATGAAATTCCCTCAAGAGACACGCCAGCGTTAGCAAATGCAAATAATGGCATTATCCCAAAAGCAACGTATGGGCTTATTGCATGTTCAAGTTTTATTAATAATGAAAAGTCTTTTTCTTTTATTCTATGAGGAATAGTGCAAGCTAGCAAAACACCTGAAATAGTTGCATGAATTCCTGACTCATGAGTAAAATACCATAACAAAAAACCAATAAACAAATAAGGTAAAAATATTTTAACTCCAAATTTGTTTAAAGTTAACAATCCAATAAATGATAAAAGCATTAAACTCAAATTCAATACACTTAAATCTCCAGAGTAAAAAAATGCAATAATTACTATAGCGCCAAGGTCATCAATAATTGCAAGTGCAGTTAAAAAAACTTTTAATGAGATGGGAACTCTTGATCCTAATAATGACAAAACGCCGAGTGAAAATGCTATATCTGTTGCCGAAGGTATAGCCCAGCCATTTAAAGTTTCTACATTATCAAAATTTATATAAATATAAATTAATGCTGGTATCAACATTCCACCCACTGCTGCTATTATGGGAAGAATTGCCTGTTTAATGTTTGAAAGTTCACCTTGTATAAATTCTCTTTTAATTTCAAGCGTAACAAAGAAAAAAAATATAGCCATTAGAACATCATTTATCCAATGTAAAACTGATAATTTAAGACCAAAATTGTTTAGTCCAATAAAAATATATTTATCTAGAGTTTCAAAATATAGTGATGATATAGAAGAATTGCTAATAACAAGTGCAATAATTGCACTTATTAATAATATCAATCCACTTGCAGCTTCAAGTTTAAAAAACCATTTAAAAGGTGATGACAAGTATTTCAACATTTTTTATTTAATTAAATCAAGTATGAAAAGTTTTATATCTTCAATTGATTGATATAAATTATTTAGAAAAAATTTAATATTTGGAAATACAGATGTTAACTGGTCTTTAAAAGTATCTAGAACAAGTATAAATGCTGTTGTTGATATAATTATGACCAACAAAATATTTAAATAATTTATGTTTTTTTTTTCTTTTTTCTTTTTTTGGATAATTTTTTCAGTTTTAACATTTGTTTTTTCTTTTAAATCTTTATTCGTGAGCTCAACATTTATATTTAAATTATCTTTTGATTCTATCTTAATTTTTTCTTCAGACTTTTTTTTAATTATATTTAATTTAAAAAACCATTTATGACTGCAGCTACCACATTGAAGTAATCTTCCATTTGCAGGTATTAAATGTTGATCAATATCAAATTTTTTATTACAATCTGGACAATCTATAATCATATCTTCTTATATAGCAGATTCTTTAGAATTTCTTGTATTTTTGACATTGTTTATGCTTTGAAATTCATAGTATGTAATGTATTAGTATGGCATTCGGGGCGTAGCGCAGCCTGGTAGCGCACCTGGTTTGGGACCAGGGGGTCGAAGGTTCAAATCCTTCCGCCCCGACCATTATGAAAAAAGCTAAAATATACAAACCCTCAAAAACTGCTATGCAGTCGGGAACAAAAAAATATGAAAAATGGATTATTGAATTTGTTACAGAAAAACCTGGAACAAATCCATTAATGGGTTGGGAAAGTTCAACTGATACTTACACCGAATTAAAACTAGAATTTGATAGTAAAGATCTGGCAATCGAATATGCAAAAAAAAATAAAATTGATTACGAATTAATTGAACCTAATGCTAGAAAAATTAGCATAAAATCTTATGCTGATAACTTTAAAAATTAATGTATAAATTTTTTACACAAAAAAAATGGTTTTTATGGAGTATTTTTGGATCATTGTTAATATTAATTTCAACATGGTATCAAGTACAACTTGATGTTCGTATTAATGAATGGTTTGGAGAATTTTATGACACATTACAAAAAGCTTTAACAACTCCTAATTCAGTTAGCGAAAAAGAATTTATTGGATATTTATTTACTTTTGCAAAAATAGCAGCTTTGTGGATATTAATTGCGGTTTTTACCGGATTTTTTACAAGTCATTGGGTATTTAGATGGAGAACAGCTATGGCTGATCATTATCATGATCAATGGCTGAAAGCTAGACTAACAGAGGGTGCTTCTCAGAGAGTACAAGAGGATACTTTAAAATTTGCTAGAATTATGGAAGGTCTTGGAACTGGGTTGTTAGATAGTGTAATGACTTTGATTGCATTTACACCAATATTGTGGGGATTGTCTAAACAAATTGATATATTGCCATGGATAGGTGAAGTTGACCATGCATTAGTTTGGGTTGCTATAATTTCCGCATTAGGAGGAACTGTAATTCTTGCTGCTGTTGGAATTAAGTTGCCTGGAATTGAATATGATATTCAAAAAGAAGAGGCTGGTTATAGAAAAGAATTAGTTCATGGTGAAGATGATCCAATAAGAGCAGCACCACCAACAATTGGCCAACTTTACAATAGAGTTAGAGGAATACATTACAAATCATATTTTCATTATTTATATTTTAACACTGTTAAATGGAGTTATTTTCAAGGAATGGTTATTGTACCATATTTAGCTTTAGCACCAACTATAGTTACAGGTGCTATTACACTTGGATTCGTTCAACAAATAACTAGAGCATTTGGTAGAGTTGAAGGTTCTTTACAATACTTAGTTAAAAGTTGGTCAACGATTGTAGAACTTATATCCGTTTGGAAAAGATTAAAAGAATTTGAAACTAAATTATATTCACCTGAAAATGATTCTTCTGTTAAAATTTAATAATGAACTTAGATAAAGAATTAATTGATAAATTAGTTTATATTACTTCTAGTGCATCAATAGCTTGTCATAAATATATTGGTAAAAATGATAAAATTATTGCTGATAAAGCTGCAACTGATGCTATGAGAAAAAATTTAAACAAATTAGATATTGATGGAAAAGTTGTCATAGGTGAAGGAGAATTAGATGAGGCGCCAATGCTTTATATTGGTGAAAAACTAGGAACAGGTAAAGGTCCTAGTATTGATATAGCTGTTGATCCTCTTGAAGGAACAAATTTTGTTGCCGAAAATTTACCTGGAGCACTGTCTGTAATGGCCATTACTTCAAAAGGAAATTTATTCAATGCTCCTGAAACTTATATGGATAAAATAGCTGTTGGAAAAGATGTCCCTAAAGATGCTACGGATTTAGACTTTTCTATTGAAAAAAATATTAAAAATATTGCTGAGTCAAAAAATAAAGATATTAGCAAAATGACTGCCTGTATACTTAATAGACCAAGGCATAAAGAAATAATTGATAAATTAAAAAAATTGAAAGTAAATTTAAAGCTATTATCAGATGGTGATGTATCAGGCGCTATCTTGGTTGCAAATGAAAAGAATAATATTGATATATTTTTAGGTATTGGTGGCGGTCCAGAAGGTGTTTTAGCTGCATCAGCTTTAGATGCATTTAATTGTAAATTTCAAGGAAGATTTTTATTTAAAACAGATGAAGATATTAGTAGAGCAAAAAAGTTGGGAATAAAAGACTTGAATAGAAAATATGATTTAAATGAAATAGTTAGAGGAGATTCTATATTTTGTGCTACTGGAATTACATCAGGTGAACTTGTTAATGGTGTTAAATTAGAAAATGGAAAATTTATTACTGAAACGTTGGTTACACACAAAAACTCTATGATCAATATTGTAAAAAAAGAGGTGCCAATTACTTGATTAATTGTGTTATTTACAATAAAAGATCCAAATTCGGTCCCTTCGTCTATCGGTTAGGACACGTGGTTTTCATCCTCGAAAGAGGGGTTCGATTCCCCTAGGGACCGCCAAATT
>CAZAGV010000008.1:0-25686 GCA_964484975.1 uncultured Candidatus Pelagibacter sp. | reverse complement strand
TTCTAGTAATTTCTAAATAAAGAACACCTATTCTTTAGTAGCTGGCGTTCGATTAGAAAGCACTCATCTGAGTGGGGAAAAATTAAACGACGAATTAGAATCTTTATATGAAAAGAAAAATTATATTAATTGTTACAACTATACTTTTGTTTATTCTTTCAAAAATAAGTTTCGCTGCAAATGATGAAAATATTTATGATAAAATTGATTTATTTGGAGAAGTTTTAGATAAAATAAATAAAGAATATGTTGAAGAAATAGATCAGAGTGATGCAATGGATGCTGCTATTAATGGTGTCCTACAATCATTAGACCCTTACTCGGCTTATATGTCTCCAGAAATTTATAAAGATATGGAAACTGAAACTAGTGGAAAGTTTGGTGGATTAGGAATAGAAGTTGGAATGGAATTTGGCGTTGTAAAAGTAATAACGCCAATGGATGATTCTCCTGCTGAAAGAGAAGGAGTAAAGGCTGGTGACTATATTGTAAAAATAAACGGAACTCAGGTTCAAGGAAAATCTCTATCTGAAGCAGTAGATCTTATGAGAGGTCCAGTTGGTTCAAAGCTAGAAATAACAATTAGAAGAAAAGGAGTAAAAAAAGCATTAGTTTTTGAAATTACAAGAGAAATTATTGAAGTAAAATCAGTAAAATCAAAAATAATTGACGAGAATATAGGTTATATAAGACTTACAGCATTTAACGAGAATAGTTCAAAACAAATAAGAAAAAAAATAAAAAAATTCAAAAAAAATAAAATTAACAAATATGTGCTTGATTTAAGAAACAATCCTGGAGGATTACTATCTCAAGCTGTTAGAATATCAGATTTTTTTCTAGATAATGGTGAAATTGTATCAACTAAAAGTAGAAAGTCTTCTGAGAATAGAAAATATTTTGCAAAAAAAGGAGACATAATTGATGGAGAAACTTTAGTAGTTTTAATTAATTATGGATCTGCATCCGCATCAGAAATTGTAGCTGGTGCTCTCAAGGACCATAAAAGGGCAATTTTAATTGGAAAAAATTCATATGGCAAAGGATCTGTTCAATCGGTCATACCTTTAAAAAATAAAGGCGCTATAAGATTGACAATTTCCAAATATTATTTACCTTCAGGAAAATCAATTTCTGGTACCGGTATAACGCCAGATATAGAGGTTGGGGAAAGTTCTGATGAATTCAGAATTGGCACAGAAACTGATAACCAGCTAGATTTTGCTATTTCATTACTTAATGGCTAGTAAATAAATGAAAAAAAATTTTTCTGAATTACCTTTAAGAAAAGGAGTAGGAATAGTTTTGCTAAACAACGAAAATAAAGTTTTTGTAGCAAAAAGGATTGATAATCCAAAAAATTTTTGGCAGATGCCACAAGGGGGTGTTGGTAAAAGTGAAAATTATTATGAAGCCGCTTTGAGAGAATTAAAAGAAGAAACTAGCGTAGTAAGTGTAAAACTTATTCAAGAAATTGATAAAAAATTAACTTATATATTGCCTAATCATTTAATAGGAATTATTTGGAAAGGTAGATTTAAAGGTCAAACACAAAAATGGTTTGTTATGAGATTTTTTGGAGATGAATCGGAGATCAATATTAGCACCAAAAAACCTGAATTCCTAGATTGGAAGTGGATCGATTTAGAAGATTTAACAAAAATAGCAGTAAATTTTAAACTAGATGTTTACAAAAACCTTAAGCAAGAAGTTTCCAAAATATTAAATTAATTTAAACTCAGATTCTTTAAAACTTCAATCTTTTGATCAATTAAATATCTTTTTTGGTCATCAATATTGTCCGCGCTAGATTCTTTTTCAGCTTCTTTAACTATTTGATCTATTTTATTTCTATCCAAATCAGACATATTATAAATTGAGCTCGTTAAAATTGATAAACTGTTATCTTTAAATTCTACTATTCCATCTTCAACAAAATATTTATTTTCTTCAGATTTTGAATAAACTTTTATTATCCCTGGCTTTAAAAAAGAAATAATTGAAATATGATCCTTTAAAATTCCCATTTCTCCTTCAAAAGCAGGTATAACGACCTCTGTTACATTTTCTTTGTATAGAAAAGATTTTTCAGGATTTACTATTTCAACTTTAAATTCTTCGCTCATTAGGCAACTTCTTTTGCCATTTTCTCGGCTTTTTCAATTGCTTCTTCAATTGTACCAACCATATAGAAAGCGGCTTCTGGTAAGTGATCATATTCACCCTTACAAATTGCATCAAATCCTTTAATTGTTGACTCTAAATCAACTAGTTTTCCAGGAGAGCCTGTAAAAACTTCTGCTACAAAAAACGGCTGTGATAAGAATCTTTGAATTTTTCTTGCTCTTGCAACAATTAATTTATCTTCTTCTGATAACTCATCCATACCTAAAATTGCAATAATATCTTGTAAAGATTTATATGTTTGAAGAATTTTTTGAACTTCCCTTGCAACTCTATAATGTTCATCACCAACAATTCTAGGATCTAGAATTCTAGAAGTTGAATCTAAGGGATCAACCGCTGGATAAATTCCAAGTTCCGCAATCTGTCTTGATAGTACAGTTGTTGCGTCTAAGTGAGCAAAAGATGTTGCGGGCGCTGGATCAGTTAAGTCGTCAGCAGGAACATATATAGCTTGTACAGATGTTATAGAGCCTTTGTTGGTTGTCGTAATTCTTTCTTGTAAATTTCCCATATCAGTTGCTAGTGTAGGTTGGTACCCTACAGCAGATGGAATTCTTCCTAATAAGGCTGATACTTCAGAACCTGCTTGAGTAAACCTAAAAATATTATCTACGAAAAAAAGTACATCTTGACCTTCTTGGTCTCTAAAATACTCGGCAACTGTTAGTCCTGTAAGTGCAACTCTTGATCTTGCTCCAGGAGGTTCGTTCATTTGACCATAAACTAATGCAGCTTTTGATCCAGGTCCTTCTGGTTTAATAACTCCCGACTCTATCATTTCATGATAAAGATCATTTCCTTCTCTAGTTCTTTCTCCAACTCCTGCAAATACTGAAAATCCTCCATGCGCTTTTGCAATGTTGTTAATTAATTCCATAATAATAACTGTCTTTCCAACTCCTGCACCACCAAATAAACCTATTTTACCACCCTTCGCATAAGGCGCTAACAGGTCTACTACTTTAATTCCTGTTACTAAAATTTCTGTTTCTGTTGATTGATCATTAAATTCAGGAGCTGCTCTATGGATAGGCCAGCTTTCTTTAGTTTTAACTTCACCTTTTTCATCAATAGGTTCGCCAATAACATTTACAATTCTTCCTAGTGTCTCAGGTCCTACTGGAACTTTAATTGGTGAACCAGTATCTCTAACTTCATCTCCTCTTTTTAATCCTTCGGTAGCATCCATAGCGATTGTTCGTACACTTGACTCACCTAAATGCTGAGCAACTTCCAAAACAAGTCTATTGCCTGAATTATTACATTCTAATGCGGTTAAAATTTGGGGTAATTCTCCATCAAATTTAACATCTACTACAGCTCCAATAACTTGTGTAATTCTCCCTTTTCTCATAATTATAAACTTTCTGCTCCTGATATTATTTCAATTAGTTCTTTAGTAATTGCAGCTTGACGACTTCTGTTATACTGAATTGTAAGTTTGTCAACCATTTCACCTGCGTTTCTTGTTGCATTATCCATAGCACTCATTCTTGAACCTTGTTCGCTTGCTGAATTTTCTAACATTGCTTTAAAAATCTGTGTAGAAATATTTTTAGGCAATAAATTGCTTAAAATTTCATCTTCCTCTGGCTCAAACTCATAATTACTGTCAGAACTAGTCTCTTTTTCTTCATTAGATTTTAAAGGTATAATTTGTTGTTCTTGTGGTATTTGAGTAATAACATTTTTAAATTTATTATAAAAAATTGCACATACATCAAATTCTTTTTTTTTAAATCTATCAATTATAATTTTCCCAACTTTATCGGCATCGAAATAGTTGATATTTTTAGAATCTTTAAACGAAATTTTTTCAATTATATTTTCTTTATATTGTCTTTTTAATTGATCATAGCCTTTTGACCCAACAGTTATAATCTTTAATATTTTATTTTCTTTTAATATTTTTTGAAAATACTGTTTTGCTTTTTTAATAATATTTGTATTAAAACCTCCGCATAAACCCCTATCTGATGTCATAACAACGCATAGATGAGTTTTTTCTTCTCCAGTTCCAACAAGAAGTTTTGGTGCATTTTCTTTATCAGATATTCCGTTTGAAAGATTAAGAATAATATTATTCATTTTTTCAGAATAAGGTCTTCCTTTTTCAGCATTTTCTTGTGCTCTTCTTAATTTTGCCGCTGCAACCATCTTCATTGCTTTAGTAATTTTCTGTGTAGATTTAACACTAGAAATTCTTTTTTTTAAATCATCTAAACTAGCCATATTCTTTAAGAGTTAAAATTTTGTTTTAGTTCTTTAATAGTTTCTACTAATAAATTTTCAGTATCTTCTTCTAATTTTCCAGACTTAGAAATAGCTTCCAAAATTTCTGGTTTTTCAGATTTGCATTTTTCAATAATTTTTGTTTCAAATGCAGAAATATCTTTAAGGTCTAAATCATCCAAGTAACCTTTAACACCACAAAAAACTGAAATTACTTGTTCTGCAACTGTCATTGGTGAATATTGTTTTTGTTTTAAAAGCTCAGTTAACTTTGAACCTCTATTTAATAGTTTTTGTGTTGAAGCATCTAAATCTGATCCAAATTGAGCAAATGCGGCCATTTCCCTGTATTGTGCTAGTTCTAGTTTCATTGAACCAGAAACTTTTTTCATAGCTTTTGTTTGAGCCGAAGATCCAACTCTAGACACAGATAAACCAACATTAATTGCTGGTCTAATTCCCTGGTTAAACAAATTTGTTTCAAGGAATATTTGTCCGTCTGTGATTGAAATAACATTGGTTGGAATAAATGCAGATACATCACCACCCTGCGTTTCGATAATTGGAAGTGCTGTTAAAGATCCTCCTCCGTGTTCATCGCTAAGTTTGGCAGCTCTTTCTAGTAGTCTGCTGTGTAAATAAAAAACATCTCCTGGATACGCTTCTCTTCCAGGAGGTCTTCTTAACAATAATGACATTTGTCTATATGCAACCGCTTGTTTTGATAAATCATCATAAATAATTAAGGCATGCATTCCATTATCTCTAAAATACTCCCCCATTGAACATCCAGTGTAAGGAGCTAAAAATTGAAGTGGTGCTGCATCTGATGCTGTTGCCGCAACTATTGTTGTATACTCCATAGCTCCAGCTTCTTCTAATGATTTTTCTATTTGTCTTACCGTAGATCTTTTTTGTCCAATTGCCACATAAATACAATATAATTTTTGTTTTTCATCATTCGATTCATTAATTTTTTTCTGATTAATTATTGTATCAATTGCAACTGCAGTTTTACCTGTTTGCCTGTCACCAATAATTAATTCTCTTTGTCCTCTTCCTATGGGAACTAAACTATCAACTGATTTAAGTCCTGATTGCATTGGTTCGCTTACAGATTTTCTTGGAATTATACCTGGTGCTTTAACTTCAACTCTGCTTCTTTTTATACTTTTGTCTAATGCACCTTTGCCATCTATCGGGTTTCCCAATCCATCAACAACTCTTCCTAACAATTCTTTACCGACGGGAGTATCTACAATTGCTCCTGTTCTTTTTACAGTATCGCCTTCTTTTACAGCTCTATCATCTCCAAAAATTACAACACCAACGTTGTCGCTTTCTAAGTTTAAAGCCATGCCTTTTGAACCATCAGAAAATTCAACCATTTCACCTGCTTGAACATTATCTAGGCCATATATTCTAGCTATACCATCACCAACCGACAAGACTTGACCAACTTCAGTTACTTCTGCTTTGTCTCCAAATTTTTTAATTTGTTCTTTTAATATCTTCGTTACTTCTGAAGGATTTATTTCCATTTATGCCTCTATCATTTTGTTTTCAATTTGTTGTAATTTATTTTTGATAGATGTATCAATCATAACACTTTCTACTTGCATAATTAATCCACCTATTAAGTCAGGGTCACAATTATAGTTTAATTTAACATCTGACCCAAAGTTTTTTGATAAGTCATTTTTTATTTTATTTATTTCATTTTCGTTAAGTTTTTTAGCTACAATTAATTTTGCAGAAATTTCACCTCGGTTTTTTGAACAAATCATTACGAAATCTTTTAAAATTTTTTCAACATAAAAAAATCTTCTCTTCATTACCAAAAAACTTAAAAATTTTTTTAATAAATTATTTAAATTAAATTTTTCAAAAATTATATTTATAACATTTAACTGATCTTCTTGCTTGTTTGTTGGATCTTTAATTAGTGAATTAAAATCACCACTTTGAGAAATAAGTTTAAGAAGTGAGATTACATTTTTTTCAACATCACTTAAATTTTTTTCTTCAAATGCAAGTTCATAAAGCGCTTGGGAATAGCTCTTTGCTGAAGAGTCGGAAAATCTATTTTTGTCGCTCAATGTACATCCTTATTAGTTATGAGGTTTTATAAAAGTTGAATTTAATTAGCATATGAAATTAATCTCTTCAAGCGACACATTGGCCAAAAAGCTTAATTTAAGGGCCTTAATTAAAGCTTATTGGGTCAACATCAACCGCTAGTTTTATTTCTTTCTGATTTTTAAAATTGTTTAAAATATTAGAGAGAGTTTTTTGTATTTTTTGAGTTTTTTTTGACCTAATCAAGATTCTATATCTAAAATTATTATTTATTTTAAATATTGGAGCAATCACTGGACCCAATATTTTAGCATTTAAATTTTTATTTAATTTTTCTTTCAATTTGTATGCAAATGACTCAATTTTTTTTTCATTTTTTCCACTTAATATAATAGATATAAATCTTTCAAATGGAGGTAAATTATTTTTTTTTCTAAGAGCTAATTCTTTTTCTAAAAATATATCAGGATTAGAATTTGTGATTTGAGATATTACTCTTGATTCAACATTATAAGTTTGAAAATATACTGTCGCTGGTTTTCCAGCTCTTCCTGCTCTTCCTGATAACTGATGATATAATTGTAAATTTTTTTCGGCAGCTCTTAGATCATGTCCATGTAAAGTTAAGTCTATATCTACAACAACTATGCAATTCAAATTTGGAAAGTGAAATCCTTTAGAAATAAGTTGGGTACCAATTAGAATTGAAATTTTATTGTTTTTTATTTTTTCTAAAATCTCAGAGGATGATTTTTTATTCATTGTATCACTTGAAAAAATAGTAACTTTTTTATCAGGAAATATTTTTTTTACCTCTTCATAAATTCTTTCAACACCAGGGCCACTAAATGCATATTCACAATTTTTATTGTCATTACATTTTCTATTTAATTTTGTCGTGTAGCCACAGTAATGACAAATTAGATTTTCTTTTTTTTTATGGTAAACCAAATTTATTGAGCAGTTTGAACATGTATGAACTTTTAAACATTTTTTACAAAGAACATATGGAGCAAATCCTCTTCTATTAACAAAAAAAAGTACTTGGTCATTTTTATTTAAATGATCTTTTACTTTTTCAATTGTTGTATCAGATATCCATGAATTATTTTTTAAGTTACTTTTATTTAAATTAATAATTTCATGGTTTGGAAGATTTGCATCTAAATATCTTTTATATAATCTTGAATGTAAATATTTTTCTTTTTTAATATTATAGAAAGTTTCTATAGAAGGTACGGCTGTTACTAAATTTATTGGTATATTTTCAAAAAATGCTCTAGAGATAGCCATATCTCTAGCATTATAAATTATCCCTTCATCTTGTTTATAAGATTGATCGTGTTCTTCATCTACAATAATAATGCCAAGATTAAAAAAAGGTAAAAATAATGAGGATCTTGCTCCAATTAATACTTTAATTTTTCCTGTTGCAATGCCATTCCATATAATTTTTTTGTTTTTTTTTGTTACTGACGAATGCCAGATAGCAGCGTCAAAACCAAAAAATTCTTTGAATTTTTTTTGAAATTCTCCAGTTAATCCTATTTCTGGTAATAAAATTAACCCTTGAAATTCTTTATCAATTTTTTTTTTTAAACTATTAAAATATACAATTGTTTTTCCTGATCCTGTTGTTCCTTGAATTACATGCACTCTAAATTTATTATCATTTTTTGTTATAGCTTTTACAGAGATTAATTGTTCTTTGGAAAGCGTTATTTCATTGGCTTTTTTGTAAGTATTATATTTTTGTAATTCTTCATTATTTTGTATTTCAATAGCTTCATTACTTAATAAATGTAATTTTAATGACATTCCTATTGGAACCATATTGTATTCTGAAAACCATTTTAAAAAATTAATTGTTTCTAAATTAAGGGATGGAATTTCTAATTTTCTAATTACATTTTTTATTAAATATTGTTTGTTTTTATTTTTTTCAAATTCATCCCAAATAATTCCAATTTTTTTGGATTTTCCAAATGGCACTTCAACATAATCTCCTAATTTTAAATTTAAATTTGAAGACTTGTAAGTAAACGGATGATTAAATATATTTGGTAATAAAATTGGAATTCTCATATTTTCATATGAAAATATACTACGAGTGAATTTGTCTTTTTTCTACAGATAAAGCTGCTTCTTTCACAGCTTCAGAAAATGTAGGATGAGCATGACAAGTTCTTGCAATATCTTCGGAGCTGGCTCCAAATTCCATTGCTATTGCCATTTCTGCAATTAATTCTCCTGCATGAGGACCTATCAAATGAGCGCCTAATACTTTATCTGTAGTTGCATCAGCTAAAATTTTTACAAATCCATCTGGTTCATCAATTGCTTTTGCTCTTGAATTAGCCATAAAAGGAAACTTTCCAATTTTATATTTTTGATTTTTTTCTTTAAGTTGTTCTTCAGTTTTACCAACAGATGCGACTTCTGGCGTTGTATAGACAACACTGGGTATAACTTCATAATTGACATGTCCAGATTGACCAGAAATTAATTCTGCAACCGCTATCCCTTCTTCTTCAGCTTTATGAGCTAGCATTGGACCTTCAATAACATCGCCTATAGCATAAATGTTTGTTATATTTGTTTGATAATTTTTATTAACTTTAATTCTTTTTTTTTCATCTAGTTTTATTCCTATTTTTTCTAAATTTAGATTTTTTGTATAAGCCTTTCTACCCACAGAAATCAAAACTACATCACTTTCAAATTTTATTTTTTTTCCTTCTTTACCTGAAGTTTCTATTATAACTCCATTATTTGATTTTGATATTTTTTCAACTTTAGTTTGTAAATGAAAATTTAATCCTTGTTTTTTCAAAATTTTCATAAATTCATTTGAAATTTCTTTATCCATGCCTGGTGTGATATGATCTAAAAATTCAACAACATGCACTTCAGATCCTAATCTAGACCAAACAGATCCCATTTCTAAACCAATATAGCCACCACCAACAACTACCATTTTTTTTGGGACGGATTTTAATGATAACGCTCCAGTAGAAGATATTATTTTTTCTTCATCAAATTTAATTCCTGGAAGAGACACAGGCTCTGAACCAGTGCTTATAATTATATTGTCTGATTGAATATTTGTTTCTTTATTTTCTTTTTCTATAATTGTTATTTCAGATTTTGACTTTAATTGACCAGTTCCTTTAAAATAAGTTACTTTGTTTTTTTTGAATAAAAATTCTACTCCTTTTGTCAAAGTTGTTACTGCTTTATCCTTATTTTGCATCATTTTTTGAAGGTTTAGATTAACTTCACCAACCTCAATTCCAATTTTTGATAAATTTTTTGCTTTCTGAAAATTTTCCGAAAGATTAAGCAAGCTTTTTGAAGGTATACATCCAATATTTAAACAAGTTCCACCTAATGTTCCTCTAGATTCAATGCATGCAGTTTTAATTCCTAGCTGGGCTAATCTTATTGCGCAAACATAACCTCCCGGACCACCTCCAATTACAGCTGCTTGAAATTTTTCTGCCATTTTAAATATCTAAAAATAATTTTCTTGGATCCTCAAGATTTTCTTTTAATAATTTTAAAAATGAAACTGAGTCTTTTCCATCTATTATTCTGTGATCATATGATAGAGCCAAATACATTACTGGTCTAATTTTAACTTCCCCGTTTATAGCAATTGGTCTTTCAACTATATTGTGCATTCCAAGAACTCCTGATTGCGGTGGATTAAGAATTGGTGTTGAAAGCATTGAACCATATACGCCTCCATTACTTATTGTAAATGTTCCATCTTGCAAGTCATCAATAGTTAACTTTCCATCTCTAGCTTTTTCAGAAATGGTTTTTATATTTTTTTCTATTTCTGCAAATGATTTTTCATCTGCACTTCTTAGTACTGGAACTACTAAACCTTTTTCAGTTCCAACAGCAAAACTTATATTATAATAATTTTTATATATAATTTCTTGACCTTCTATCTCGGCATTTATTGCTGGAAATGCTTTTAATCCAAGCACACATGCCTTAACAAAAAAAGACATAAAACCAAGTTTTATTCCAAATCTTTTTTGGAAATCTTCTTGGTTGTTTTTTCTCATTTGAATAATATTTGTCATATCAACTTCATTAAATGTAGTTAACATAGCCGCATTTTCTTGGGCTTCTTTTAATCTTTTTGCTATGGTTTGTCTTAGTCTGCTCATTTTAATTCTTTCTTCCTGACCATATTTTATTTTTCTTTCAGATGGTTGGGGAGCTGATCCCATTAAACTAATTAAATCACCTTTTAAAATTTGGCCAGACTTACCTGTTCCTTCAATTGACTGAATATCAATCTTGTTTTCTTTTACAATTTTTCTTACCGCTGGGGATAATACTTTTTCGCTAACTTTTTTTTGGCTGCTTGATAACTCTTTTGTTAAAACTAATGGTTCTTCTTTAGTTGAAACTAATGGTTCTTCTTTGGTTAAAATTAATGGCTCCTCTTTTTCTTCATTTTCAAAAATTTTTAGATTTTGTTTTTTTTCTTTGCCAAAATTAATTACATTATCAGATGGCTTTTCCTGTGGCTTTTCCTTATTTTTAACATTTTCTTGTTTTTGATCTCCTGAACCACTTGAAATTTCTCCTAAAATAGCACCAACTTCTACAGTATCACCGTCTTTGAAATTAACCTCAGTAAGTGTGCCATTAATTGGGGATGGAACTTCTAGATTAACTTTATCTGTTTCTAATTCTACTATGGGCTCGTCAGCGTTAATATTGTCACCTTTACTTTTTAACCATTTAGAAATAGTTGCTTCAGTAATACTCTCTCCAAGCACAGGTACTAAAATTTTTTCTGTCATTTTTAATTAAAAACTATATCAATTATTTCTTTTTGTTGAGCTAAATGTCTTTTTACATAACCTGTAGCTGGTGTTGCGTCAGGATTTCTCCCAATATAAGAAATTTCTCTATTATTAGCTTTTATATGATCTAATGTCCATTGTATATAATCTCTAACCAATAACCATGCACCCATATTTTTTGGTTCTTCCTGACACCAATAAAATTTAGCCTTTTTTGCAAAAGGTTTAATTTCTTTTACGAGGCTTTTTGCTGGGAAAGGATAGAGTTGTTCAATTCTAAATAAAATAACATCATCTTTTTTTAATTTTTCTCTTTCTAGCAACAGATCAAAATATATTTTCCCTGAACACAGTATTACTTTCTTTATTTCATTACTTTTTTTTAATTTAATAAAACCTTTAGTTTTTGGATCAATTGCATGATCCCATAAAACTCTATGAAAAGAATTTTTTTTACTAAAATCTTCAATGTTTGAAACACAGTGTTTATTTCTTAGTAAAGATTTTGGTGTCATCATAATTAAAGGCTTTCTAAAATGTCTATGCATTTGTCTTCTTAATGCATGAAAATAATTTGCAGGAGTAGTACAATTCATAACTTGCATATTATCATTTGAGCATAGTTGCAAAAATCTTTCTAATCTTGCAGAAGAATGTTCTGGACCTTGGCCTTCAAAACCATGTGGCAGCAATAATACTAAACCAGAAGCTCTTAACCATTTTCTTTCTCCTGAAGAAATAAATTGATCAATTATGACCTGAGCTCCATTTGCAAAGTCACCGAATTGAGCTTCCCAAATAGTTAAGGTGTTAGGTTCAACTAGACTGTATCCATATTCAAAACCTAAAACAGCTAATTCAGATAAAAAGCTATCTACTATTTCAAATTTTTTTTGCTTTACTGAAATATTATTTAATGGAATGTATCTTGAGTTATCAAATTGATTTCTTAAAACTGAATGCCTCTGACTAAAAGTTCCTCTTCCAGAGTCTTGACCAACGAGTCTTACTGGGTACCCTTCTTCTAATAATGAACCAAATGCAAGGGCCTCGGCTGTAGACCAGTCAATTCCATTGCCTTTATTCATAGAGTTTTTTCTAGATTCAAAAATTTTTACTATAGTTTTGTGGATATTTAGTTCAGATGAAAGTGTATGTATTTTATCTGAAATTTCCAAAAGTTTTGTAGTTGAATAACCAGTGTCCCCTCTTTTATCTTGCCCTCTTCTTGGCTTATATCTAGACCATGTTCCTTCAAACCATTCAATTTTAGGTTTATAATTTTTTGCATTTTTGTATTGATCATCAAGAAGATCTTTAAATTTTTTAATATGATTGTTTAAATCCTCGGATGAAATAATTTTTTCACTAACCAATTTATTTCCATATACTCTTACTGTGGATAGGTGTGATCTAATTTTTTTATACATTAAGGGTTGGGTAAATGAAGGTTCGTCTCCTTCATTATGACCAAATCTTCTGTAGCAAACTAAATCAACTACTACGTCTCTATTAAATTTAAGCCTAAACTCAGCAGCTATTCTAGCTGCATACACAACTGATTCTGGATCATCGCCGTTAGCATGTATAATTGGCGAGTCCACCATTTTTGCTACGTCAGAAGGATGTGGAGATGAACGAGCAAATCTTGGACTTGTTGTAAATCCTATTTGATTATTAATTATAAAGTGAATTGTCCCGCCAGTATTATGACCAGGTAAGCCAGACATCGCAAAACACTCCGCAACAATACCTTGGCCAGCAAATGAAGCATCGCCATGAATTAATATAGGAATTACTTTTTTTCTCTCTTTATCGTTATGAAAAAATTGCTTTGCTCTTGTTTGTCCTAAAACAACAGGGTTTACAGCTTCTAAATGAGATGGATTATCTGTAAGACTTACATGCACCAAATTATCATCAAACACTCTATCTGATGATGCTCCTAAATGGTATTTTACGTCACCCGCACTGTCATCTTTTAATGAAGAATCTATTTCTCCAGCAAATTCATTAAATATTCTTTTGTATGATTTTTGTAAAACATTTGCCAAAACGTTCAGTCTTCCTCTATGTGACATTCCAATTTTGACTTCTTTTACTTTATTTTGACCGCAAATTTTTATTATTTGCTCTAGTGCAGGAATTAAACTTTCCGCTCCATCTAAACCAAATCTTTTTGTTCCCACATATTTTGTATGTAAAAACTTTTCAAATCCTTCTGCTTGAATAATTTTATTTAAAATAGCTTCCTTGCCATTTTTTGTAAACTGTAAAGCACTTTCATCTTTTTCAATTCTATCCCTAAACCATTTTCTTTCTGTTGGATTTGAAATATGCATATATTCATATCCAATTTTTCCACAATAAGTTTTTCTTAAGAAAGATAAAATTTCTTTTATATTAGAATAATTTTTATTTATTACTCCATCCAAGTAAATTTTTTTATTATAATCATCTTTACCAAATCCATAGCTTTCTGGGTGTAATTCATCTAAATATTCAGTTTTTCTTAATTCTAGTGGGTCAAGATTTGCAATTAAATGTCCTCTTTGTCTATAAGATCTTATTAGCGAAACTGCTCTAATTGATTCTCTGTTCTCTTCGATAAGTTCTTTTTTATTAATTATACTTTCTGTATTGCCTTTTGGTAAGTTATTTTGTTCTTTTTCAAAACTTTCTTGTATTATATCTACATCAATTTTTTTCTTTGTAGGTTTCCAAGATGGTCCATTTATTTCTTTTGCTATAATGTCGACCTCTTCTCCAATTTCTAAAAAATATTTTTTCCAGCTTTCAGGTAAATCAGAATCTCTATTAATAAATTTTAGATACATCTGTTCAATGAAAGCGCTGTTGCTTTTGGATAAAAAAGAGGTTTTTTGATAGTCTAAGTTTTTTGATGATGACATCTATAAATCGAGTATAATGTTTAACGAGTATTTTTCAATTAGACAATTTATTTAATAGAGTTTTTCCAATTTCCGCAGGAGATTTTGCAATCGTTATGCCACAATCTTCCATTTTTTTTATTTTACCTTTGGCTCCACCTTTTCCTCCGGAAATTATTGCTCCCGCGTGACCCATTCTTCTGCCTGGCGGAGCGGTAATTCCAGCTATAAAGCCAACCATAGGTTTTTTTATTTTATGATTTTTGAAAAATTCTGCTGCTTCTTCTTCAGCTGTCCCGCCTATTTCACCTATCATTAGTATAGATTTTGTTTCTTCGTCATTTAAAAATAAATCTAAACAATCTATATAATTTGTTCCATTGATTGGGTCACCTCCAATGCCAATACAAGTTGATTGCCCTAATCCATTGTTAGTAGTTTGTGCTACTGCCTCATAAGTTAAAGTTCCAGATCTGGATACAATTCCAACAGAACCTTTTTTATGAATATTTCCAGGCATTATTCCAATTTTACATTCCTCTGGAGTAATAATTCCTGGGCAGTTTGGGCCAATTAATCTTGAATTAGAATTTGCTAGTTTTTTCTTAACTCTTAACATATCCAAAACTGGTATTCCTTCAGTTATACATACAATTAATTCGATAGAAGCTTCAATAGCTTCTATAATGGCGGAAGCAGCGAATTTAGCTGGAACATAAATCATAGAAGCATTTGCGTCTGTTTTTTCTTTTGCTTCTTTAACAGAATCAAAAACTGGTTTTGATAAATGTGTCTGGCCACCCTTTCTTGGGGTCACGCCACCAACTAAATTAGTTCCATATTTAATTGCTTGCTCAGAATGAAATGTGCCGTGCTTTCCAGTAAAACCTTGGCATATTACTCTCGTATTTTTATTAACTAAAATTGACATTTTATTTTATTGCCTGAACTACTTTTGTTGCCGCATCAGATAAATCTGAAGCAGATATAATTTTTAAACCTGAATTATCCAATATTTTTTTTCCTTCTTCAAATTTAGTTCCTGCCAATCTAACAACTAAAGGAACTTCAATTTTAATTTCTTTAGCAGCATCTACAACTCCTTGTGCAAGAACATCGCATCTCATTATGCCTCCAAAAATATTTATCAATATTCCTTTTACATTTTTGTCTGATAAAATTATTTTAAATGCTGCAGAGACTTTTTCTTTTGATGCTCCTCCTCCAACATCCAAAAAATTTGCTGGCTCCTCTCCATGCAACTTAATTATATCCATTGTTGCCATTGCTAAGCCAGCACCGTTTACCATACATCCAATGCTACCTTCTAATTTTATATAAGATAAACCATGTTTGCTCGCTTCTATTTCTATTTCTTCTTCCTCATTAAAATCTCTTAGATTTAAAATTTCCGGATGTCTAAACAATGCATTATCGTCAAAACTCATTTTTGCATCCAAACAAATAATTTTATTTTCTTTTGTTAAAATTAATGGATTTATTTCAACAAGATTAGCATCTAACTCAATAAACATTTTGTATATTGATTTAATTAAATTCGTAGCCTGGTTTTTTGCATCTGAATCTAAATTAAATATTTCTACAATTTTTTCACAATCTTCATCTGATATTTTGTCTTCTAAATTAATATTTGTAGTTATAATTTTTTTTGGATTATTTTTTGCAACCTCTTCAATATCCATCCCACCTTGATCACTTGAAATAAATGCAATCTTAGAATTTGCTCTATCAACTAAACATGAAAGATAAAATTCTTTATCAATTTTTGAAGATGACTCAACATAAAGCCTTTTTATCTCTCTACCTTGGGGCCCAGTTTGATGAGTTATCAAATTTTTTCCTAACATTTCATTTGCTGCTGAATTTAATTCTTCTATTGTATTTACAATTTTTATTCCTCCTGCCTTTCCTCTTCCACCAGCATGAATCTGAGCTTTTAAAACAAATTTTTCTGTTTTTAATGACCTTGCCTTTTCTAACAATTCTTCAACTGAATCTGAAAAAACACCATCGGGTACAGCTGCACCATATTTTTTTAAAATTTGTTTAGCTTGGTGCTCGTGAATATTCATTATTATTTAGAAAGATCTTTGTCTATTGCCGAAGCTGCATCCCATAATTTTTTAACTGCATCTATTGAATGCATAAATTGACTTTTTTCTTTTTCATCTAAGCTTATTTCTTCTATCTTTTCTACACCATTCTTTCCAATTATTACCGGAACTCCTGCAAAAATATTTTTAACCCCATACTCTCCATTAAGATGAACAGCACAAGGAAGTAATTTTTTTTCATCTTTTAAGTATGCTTCAGCCATTTGAACTCCTGATGCTGCTGGCGCATAAAATGCAGAGCCTTTTTCTAAATATTTAACGATTTCAGCTCCTCCATCTCTAGTTCTTTGATTTATTTCTTCTAATCTTTTTAATGATAATTTTCCTTCTTTAACTAAATCTAATAATGGTTTGCCCGAAACTTTTGTAAATCTTGGTAATGGGACCATAGTATCTCCATGGCCACCCATAACCATTGCTTCTATTTCTTTTACCGGAACTTTAAGTTCAGCTGATAAAAATAATTTAAATCTTGAGCTATCCAATATTCCTGCCATTCCAACAACCTTATTTACGGGAAGTCCTGAGTATTTTTGAAACGCCATCACCATAACGTCCAATGGATTAGTAATGCATATTACAAATGCATTAGGTGCATTTTTTTTTATACCTTCTGCTACTTGTTTGATAATTTTTAAATTTATTCCTAATAAATCATCCCTGCTCATTCCTGGTTTTCTTGGAACACCTGCAGTTATAATAATTACATCAGAGTCTTTAATGTCTTCATAGTTGTCTGTTCCAGATAACTTAACATTAAAGCCATCGACTGATGAAGATTGAGCTATATCTAAAGCTTTTCCTTTAGCAATACCACTTGCAACATCAAATAAAACAACTTCATCTACTAGTTCTTTTAAGCCAATTAAATGTGCTAATGTTCCGCCTATTTGACCAGCACCAATTAATGATATTTTTTTTGACATTTTTTTCTACTTCATTGTTGGCATAACAAATTCAGGATCTGATCTTATTCCAGATGGCCATCTTGAAGTTATTGTTTTAAGTTTGGTATAAAATCTTACACCTTCTATTCCATGCATATGTTGATCCCCAAATAAAGATCGTTTCCATCCACCAAAACTATGAAAGGCCACTGGTACAGGTATAGGTATATTTATACCAACCATACCTATTTTAATATTGCTAGCGAATGTTCTTCCAACATCTCCATCTCTAGTATAAATGCTTGTTCCATTACCAAATTCATGGTCATTAATTAGTTTGGTAGCTTCATTAAAATCTTTTACTCTAACCACAGAAAGTACTGGACCAAAAATTTCTTCTTTGTAAATTCTCATATCTTTTTTAACATAATCAAACAAACATCCGCCTATATAATAACCATTTTCATATCCTTGTAATTTTAAGTTTCTTCCATCAACTACTAATTTTGCTCCTTCTTTTACCCCTAAATCAACATAGCCCTTTACTTTTTCTAAATGCTCTTTTGTAACTAATGGTCCCATTTCAGATTTTTTATCCATACCTGGGCCAATTTTTAATGCTTCAACTTTTTTTGATAATTCGTTTACTAAATTGTCTCCCACATTGCCAACTGCAACTGCAACTGATTGTGCCATACATCTTTCGCCAGCAGATCCATAAGCTGCTCCCATCAATCCATTAACAGCCTGATCTAAATCACAGTCAGGCATTACAACACAATGATTTTTAGCTCCTCCTAAAGCTTGAACTCTTTTTTCATTTTTTGCTGCGTTTTCATAAATATACTTTGCTATTGGAGTTGATCCAACAAAGCTTACAGCTTTAATATCCTTATTAGTTAAAATTGCATCAACTACTTCCTTATCACCATTAATTACATTAAATACTCCATCTGGTAATCCTGCCTCTTTGAACAGCTCAGCTAATTTAATTGAAATAGATGGATCTTTCTCTGATGGTTTTAATACGAAAGTATTTCCGCAGGCAATAGCCATGGGAAACATCCACATTGGAACCATAGCTGGAAAATTAAATGGCGTTATACCTGCGCAAACACCAAGGGGTTGTCTTATAGACCAACTATCAATGTCAGTTCCAACATTTTCTGTAAATTCTCCTTTTAAAACTTGAGGAATTCCACAAGTAAACTCTACTACTTCTAAGCCTCTTATTAATGAACCCTTTGCATCCTCATAAACTTTACCATGTTCAGAAACTATCATTTTAGTTAATTCGTCAGAATTTTTTTCAATCAATTCTTTAAATTTAAACATAATTCTTGCTCTTTGAATTGGAGGTTTTAACGACCAAGTTTCAAAAGCTTTTTTTGCAACATCTACTGCATCATCTAAATCAGATTTTAAACCTAATATTACTTCAGACTCTTGTTCTCCAACTGCCGGATTAAATACTTTTCCTTTTCTATCTGATTTTCCTGGAATTATTTTTCCATTTACAAAATGTTGAATTAAATTCATGTTCAAAATTATTTAATTAAGTAATTAACTTGTTGCAAGCATTTTCTTTATAGATGCAATTGCTTTTGCAGGATTTAAGTCTTTTGGACATGCATTAGTGCAATTCATAATAGTATGACACCTATAAAGTTTTAGTTCGTCTGCAACCTTCTTTAACCTTTCTTTTCTGTCTTCATCTCTACTGTCAATTATCCATCTATATGCTTGTAATAAAACTGCTGGACCTAAATATTTATCTCCATTCCACCAATAGCTTGGGCAAGAAGTTGAGCAGCATGCACACATTATACATTCGTAAAGACCATCTAATTTAGATCTGTCTTCTATGGATTGTAAATTTTCTTTATCTTCATCTTTTTTAGAAATTTTTAACCATGGTTCAACTGACTCGTACTGTTTATATAAAGTGTTTAAATCTCCAATTAAATCTTTTTCAACTTTTAAGTGAGGTAGAGGATAAATATTAATATCTCCCTTTATTTCTTTATGAGGTTTAGTACAAGCTAATCCATTTTTTCCATCCATGTTCATGGCGCAGGAACCGCATACGCCGTGAGCACAAGATCTTCTGTAAGCTATAGATGAATCTATCTCATTTTTTATTTTATTTAATAAGTCCAATACTTTTGATGGACAATTATCCATATCAACTTCATAAGTATCTATACGTGGATTTTCACCAGTTGAAGGATCCCATCTATAAATATTAACTTTTCTAATATTTTTTGATCCAGTTTTATCTTTATAGTATTTTCCTTTTTCAACTTTTGAGTTTTTAGGTAAATTTATTTGTACCATTAATAAACCCTTTCTTGAGGTGGAAAATATTGAACATCATTTGATAGTGTTGATTTATGCACTTCTTTGTATGAAATTTCTGTTTCACTTCCTTTACACCAAGACAATGTGTGTTTCATAAAATTATTATCATCTCTCTTAGGATAGTCTTCTCTAGCATGAGCGCCTCTGCTTTCTTTACGTTCAGAAGCTGAATCTATTGTAACTATAGCTTGTCTAATTAAGTTATCAAATTCAAGAGTTTCAACTAAATCTGTATTAAAAATTAAAGATTTATCTTTTACCGATATTGAATCCATTCCTTCATATGGTTTTCTTATTTCTTCTACACCTTCTTTTAAAGTCTTTTCAGTTCTAAATACTGCACATTTTGACTGCATAGTTTTTTGCATAAACAATCTTAGATCGGCTGTTCTGTTAGTTCCATTGCCATTTCTTAATTTCTCAAATCTATCTAAACATTTGTCTGTTTCGGTTTTAGAAATTTCCTCATGAGGAGTTCCAGATTTTACCAGTTCTGCTGCTCTTTTTGCTGCAGCTCTTCCAAAAACTACAAGATCAATCAATGAATTTGATCCTAGTCTATTGGCTCCATGAACAGAAACACATGCTGCTTCTCCTATTGCCATAAGTCCAGGCACAACTTTTTCAGAACCATCCACTGTCATAACTTCAGCTTTATAATTTGTAGGAATCCCTCCCATATTATAGTGTACTGTTGGAACAACTGGTATTGGTTCTTTAGTTACATCAACATCTGCAAATAATCTTGAAGATTCTGAAATTCCTGGAAGTCTTTTCTCAATTACTTTTGGATCTAAATGATTTAAATGAAGATGAACGTGATCTTTTTCTTTCCCAACGCCTCTTCCTTCGTTGATTTCTATGGCTATTGATCTACTTACAACATCTCTGGATGCAAGATCCTTAGCTTTTGGAGCATAACGCTCCATAAATCTTTCTCCTTTTGAATTTAATAAATAACCTCCTTCGCCTCTAACACCTTCAGATATTAATGTTCCATGACCATAAATTCCTGTTGGGTGAAATTGAACAAATTCCATATCTTGCAAAGGTAGTCCAGCTCTTAAAACCATAGCATTTCCATCACCTGTACAAGTATGAGCAGATGTTGATGAATAATATGTTTTTCCATATCCACCTGTGGCTATTATTGTTATATGAGCTCTAAATCTATGAATAGTTCCATCATTTAAATTCCAAGCTATTAAACCTTTACATTCTCCATTTTTCATTAATAAATCTAATGCAAAATATTCAATAAAAAATTTTGTATTGTGTTTTAGTGCCTGACCATACATAGTATGTAATATAGCATGACCTGTTCTATCTGCTGCTGCACAAGTTCTTTGAACAGTTTCATTGCCATAGTTTTTAGTCATTCCACCAAAAGGTCTTTGATAAATTTTTCCATCTTCTGTACGACTAAATGGAACTCCATATCTTTCTAGTTCTAAAACAGCTCTTGGAGCTTCTTTGCATAAATATTCTATACAGTCTTGATCTCCTAGCCAATCTGATCCTTTAACTGTATCATACATATGCCAACGCCAATCATCTTCTCCCATGTTTCCTAGGGCTGCAGAAATGCCCCCTTGAGCCGCCGAAGTATGGCTTCGAGTAGGAAAAACCTTTGAAATACATGCTGTTTTTAATCCAGCTTCACTAAGACCTACTGCAGCTCTTAAGCCTGCTCCTCCAGCTCCAAGAACAACTACATCGTATTCATGTTCTATAATTTTGTATGAGCTCATAGACTTAATTTATATAATAAAAGTAATGTTGATATTGGAATTATTATAGCAAATAAATAAAGTAATTTGTTTGCGACATTTTTTAATTTTTCATTTTCGATATAATCTTCAAAAACTTCGCTAATGCTTAAAGCAGAATAAAAGTAAGCAAAAATGATAAATAATGAAAATAAAAATTTTGTTGGTTGACTAGTAAAGAATAAAAAAACTTCTTCATAAGCTTTATCGTAGAACGAAACTAAATTAAATAAAAACCACACCATTAAAGGAACCAGTATGGCTGAACTTATTTTTAAAAATATCCATTTTTTAGTTGCATTAATCATAAAACTAAATTTTTTCCTAAAATTACAATTGTTAAAACTAATGATCCAAAAATAACTAATAAGCCAGTTATATTTGAAGTTTTTAATTCAAATCCAAAGCCTAAATCCCAAAATATGTGCCTAATTTCACTAAGAATTTGAAAAGAAAAAGACCAAACTGTACCTGCAATTACAAATTTACCAATATAAGTTTCAAAAAATTTCTGTATTAGTTCATAATTTGTGTTTCCTAAAAGTAAAAATGATACCCAAAAACAAATTAGCGTCACAATAATTATATTTATAATGCCTGTTATTCTGTGAGAAATTGAAATTAAAGAAGATATATGCCAATTATAAATTTGAATGTGCGGTGATAAAGGATTTTTATCTTTCATGTAAATTTTTTTTAATTAAACTTTCTGCTATTTCAACTGCATTTAATGCGGCACCTTTAAGCAAATTATCAGAAACAATCCACAAATTTATACTATTGGGTTGAGAATCGTCTTGTCTAATTCTTGAAATAAATGTTTCATATTTATTTTCTGCTTCAACAGGTGTGATATATCCACCATCCTTTTGTTCATCAACAACCTTGCACCCTGGCGATGTAGATAATACATTTTTTATTTCTTCCAAATTACATTTTTTATCGAACTCCACATTTGCACTTATAGAGTGTGATACGAGAACAGGTATTCTAACACAAGTTGATGTAATTTTTATTTTTTTATCTAAAATTTTTTTTACTTCATCCGTAGTTTTTTGTTCTTCCTTGGTATAACCATTTTCTAAAAAACTATCTATGTGTGGAATAACATTAAATGCTATTTGTTTTGTAAAATATTTTGATTTTAAATTTTTATTTTCAAAATACTCTTTTGTTTGTGACAATAACTCATCCATTGGAGCTTTGCCTGCGCCAGAAACAGACTGGTAAGTTGATGCAACAATTCTCTTAACAGTGTACAAATCATGCAAAGGTTTCAAAGCGACAACAATCGGTATCACTGAACAATTTGCATTTGCAATTATATTTTTATTTTTTAAATGAACTAACTCTTTTGAGTTCACCTCAGGAACTATTAGAGGAATATCGGGGTCTTTTCTAAAAAATTTAGAATTATCTATTACTATTGTTTTTTCTGCTGCTATATGAGCCCATTTTTCTGCTATAGCACTTCCTGCAGCAAAGAAAGCAATCTTTACTTTCGAAAAATCAAATTTTTCTAGGTCAATAACAGAATGTTCTTTATCTTTGAAAGTAATTTTTTTTCCAGCACTTTTGGCTGAAGCAATTAAAAATAATTCTGAAATTGGAAAATTCTTATTTTCCAAAACTTCTATTATTTTTCTTCCAACATTACCTGTTGCCCCTACTATTGCTATATTCATGATGATTTAGTTATACTAAATGAAAGGCAAATCGCAAACTTTTCCCTCAAATACAACGTCATTTATTGATATTTTAATTTTTTGAGAAACTTCACAGTATGGCTTATCCAGCATTGCAATTCCTATGACTTTTTTAAAATGTGGTGAATAAACTCCTGATCTTAACTCTCCTATTTTTAAATTTTTGTCATTAAAAAGATCAATTGATTTTGATACATTTATCTCTTTTGCTTCAATTATTACTCCCATCAGCTTTCTTGTAATACCTTTTTTCCTAAGTTCTTTTAATTTATCTTTTCCAAGAAAATTGACTTCTGCATCCAAATTAACATATTTATCCAAACCACACTCAAGTGGATTATCATCATTATCCATATCATTGCCATATGATAGTAAAGCACTTTCAATTCTCTCAATTAAATTTGGGCACCCTGGTTTAACATCAAATTCTTTTCCGACTTCAAACAATTTGTCATATAAAGATAGGCCAGATTTTGTATTTTCAACATAAATCTCATAACCTCCTTGTTTTGACCAACCTGATCTTGCTATTAAATGTTTTGCTCCACCAAATTCAAAATAATCAAAACCAAAAAATTTCATTTCTGTAATTTTTGTTCCAAATATTTTTTCCATAAGTTTAAAAGATTTTGGTCCTTGCACTGCTAATATGTCAACATTTGGTTCAAATATTTTAACATCAAATTTTTTTCCAATTGCCAAACCTTTTGCAAATAAAATTACATCTGAGTCTGCTATTGATATCCACCAACGTTGTTCGTCAAGTTTTAATACAACTGGATCGTTTATTAAACCTGCTTTGTCATCTATAATTGGACAATAATAACACCTTCCTACTTTGGACTTTGAAAGATCTCTACAGGTCATTAATTGAACTAATTTTGCAGAATCTTTTCCAGAAATTTCAACTTGTCTTTCTCCAGCTACATCCCAAACTTGTACGTTTTCTTTTAGATGATAATAAGAATCTTCTAATGACCCAAATGCTGCTGGCAAAAGCATATGATTATAAACTGAATAAACAGTTACACCTTGGTTTTCAATTCTTGAAGTATAAGGAGTGCTTCTAACTCTTCTTGATTTTGCAATAAAATAATTGTTCATTTCTGTTATTTTGTCAAAAATTCTTTTACAATTTTTCTCATTTCTAGTGCTTTTTCAAAAATTATCATATGTCCACAATTAGAAATTACTTTTTTTTTTGAATTTTTTATCATCGATGCCATTTTATTTCCAACTTCCAACGGAATCATTTTGTCTAAATCGCCAAATATACATAATGTTGGACAGTTAATTTTTTCTAAAGATTCTTTTCCGCCTTTGTAATTGTTGCAAGCATTTAAGTCTACAGCTAAAATTTCTCTAATATCACGAGAGGAATTAATTATTTTTTTTACAGGATTACCACCTATAAATGCTTTTGATCCTTCATAGCCCCACTTCATCATAAGTAAGACTGCCTTTTCATCACCTGCTTCAGCATAATTAATTAAATCTTGATTTACTGGCATTTTATATGAGCCTGCTACGAGCACTAATCTTGAAATTAATTCTGGGTATTTTGCAGCAAAATCAATTCCCACAAGACTTCCTTGGGAATGTCCAATAATGATAATTTTTTTAATATTAAGCTTTTCCATTAAGGATTTTATCCAATCAGAAATTTCCTCAATCGATTTTAGAGATGGGCCTTCGGAATTTCCGTGTCCAGGAAGATCTACAGATAAAACATTAAATCCCTGCATCGAGTAAAATTGCTCATGAAAAGACCAAACAATATGAGTTAGACCGCTCCCATGCACCAACAATATTGTTGGTTTTTCTTTATCAAATTCCATGCCGCCAGTTGAGACGAACACATTCTTTTCGTTAACGTCTAAATTCAGTTGAGCTCCTTGGCCTTTTTCCTTAATTCAAATTTTTGGATTTTTCCAGTTGACGTTTTAGGCAGTTCACAAAATTCTATTTTTTTTGGAACTTTAAACTTAGCTAAAGTCTCTTTGCAAAAATCAATTAACTCTTTTTCTGTAACAGGTTTATCTTTTACTGGTTCAATAAATGCACAAGGTACCTCTCCCCATTTTTCATCAGGTTTTGCAACTACTGCAGCAATAGACACTGAAGGGTGTTTTGATAATGTATTTTCTATTTCTATGGATGATATATTTTCGCCACCTGAAATAATTATGTCTTTAGACCTGTCTTGAATCTTTACATACCCATCAGGGTGCATGACGGCTAAATCTCCAGTATGAAACCATCCGCCTTTCATTGCTTTATCAGTAGCATCTTTATCTTTAAAATAACCTTTCATAACTACATTTCCTCTGATCATTATTTCTCCAATTGTTTTACCATCTCTCGGAACTTCCCTCATAGTTTCTGGATCCATAATTGTTACACCTTCTGTATTTGGATATCTTACTCCTTGTCTAGCTTTAATTTCGTTTTGTTTTTCTTCTTCTAATTCATTCCATGCTTCATTCCATGCACATTGTGTTACGTGTCCGTAGGTTTCTGTTAAACCATAAACATGCATTACTTCAAAACCGAGACTTTTCATTTTTTTAAAAATAATACTTGGTGGTGGAGCACCAGCGGTTAATA
>CAZAGV010000007.1:23401-27937 GCA_964484975.1 uncultured Candidatus Pelagibacter sp. | reverse complement strand
CAATATAAAGCTGAGTCACCAAGATTTGATATATTTTTTAGCATGTCATGTTATAATTCAAAATTATTACTATGGAAATTAATATAAACTGTGATTTAGGTGAAAAATCAAAACACCATTCAAACCATAACGATCCTAAATTATTAGATATTGTTAACTCAGCTAATATTGCCTGTGGATATCATGCTGGTGATGATCAATCCATGAATCAAGTAATTGAAATTTCAAAAGAAAATGGAGTTAGCATTGGTGCTCATCCTTCTTTTGACGACCCTGAAAATTTCGGAAGAAAAAGAATGAATTTGTCTTCTTCAGAAATAAGAAAGTTGATAATTGATCAATACGCCATTTTACAAAATATAGCATCTAAACATGGAGAAAATGTTACTCATGTTAAACCCCATGGTGCTTTAAATAACATGGCTTGTGAAGATATCGAACTAGCTACGACAATTGCAAAGGCAATATATGAAATTGATAAAAATTTAATTTATCTAGTTCCTACTGGCTCTAAAATGGAATTGGCTGCAAAAAAATTAAATATGAATATTGCTTGTGAAATATTTGCGGATCGAAACTATGAAGATGATGGTAATTTAGTTTCAAGATCTAAGCCACATGCCTTAATTGCAGATCCTGAAGAGGCAAAAAAACATGTATTAAGTATGGTAAAAAATCAGGCTATAAATTGTCATAGTGGAAAACAGATACCCTGTGAAATAGATTCCGTGTGTATACACGGAGACAATGAAAGTTCGTTAGCTACAGCAAAGTCAATAAAAGAAAACCTGATACAAAATGGACTTGAGTTAAAACCCTTAAGTGTTATGAAAAAGTTTATTTAATTTAAATTTTGAACCATCTGTTCAGGAAGCCACAAAGCAATTTCAGGAAATATAATTATTGCTATAACTGCTAAAATCATTAATAAAAATAAAGGGAAAGCGCTTCTTGCGATATAACCCATATCCTTATTTGCCATTCCCTGCAAAACAAATAGATTAAAACCTACTGGCGGAGTAATCTGTGCCATTTCAACAACTACTACTAAAAATACACCAAACCAAATCATATCGAAGCCTGCTTGTCTAATCATTGGTTCAATTATGGCCATAGTTAAAACTACAGCAGATATACCATCAAGAAACATTCCCAAAATAATATAAAAAATCATTAGTACAAAAATTAACACATATGGCGACAGCTGCATATTTTCTATCCAGATAGCCAGATTTCTTGGAAGCCCAGTAAAGCCCATTGCTAGTGACAAAAAAGATGAACCAGCTAAAATAAAAGCAATCATACAAGATGTTTTGGTTGCTCCAAGTAAAGATTTTTTAAAAGTTTCTAAAGTTAAACTTTTTTGAAAATATGAAAGCATTAAAGAACCAACTACTCCAAGAGATGCGGCTTCTGTTGCTGTGGCTATACCTGTATATATTGATCCAATAACTGCTAAAATTAAAACTATAACTGGCAAAAGTTTTTTAGATCTATTTAATTTTTCAATTAAAGTAAAACTTTCAAATGATTTTGGCATAATTTTTTTATTCATTGAAGACCAAATGATCACATATAACATGAATATTATTGCAATCATTATTCCTGGTAAAATTCCTGCTATAAATAATTTTGCAATGGACTCTTGAACGGTAACTCCATAAATTATCAAAATAATTGAAGGAGGTATCAATAATCCCAGTGTTCCAGATCCTGCTAAACTTCCTAGTAAAATTTTTTCTGGATATTTTCTTTTTCTTAACTCTGGAATAGACATTTTTCCAACTGTAGCTACAGTAGCGGCAGAAGATCCTGATATCGCAGCAAATAATGCACAGCCAACCACATTTACATGAATTAATCCACCTGGTAATTTTTGCATCCAGGGAGACAAACCTTCAAACAAATTTTCAGATAGTTTTGTCCTAAACAATATTTCTCCCATCCAAACGAATAATGGAAGTGCAGTTAATGTCCATGATGAAGATGTTCCCCAAATTGTGGTTGCCATAGCATCTCCTACAGGTCTTGAAGTGAATATTATCATTCCAATAGCAGAAACACCTATCATGCTTATTGCTACCCAAATACCTGTTCCTAAAAAAAATAACAAAATACTTATAAAAAATATTGTTAAAAAAATTTCAGTCATAATTTTTGTCTAATATTTTTAAAATTAATTGATGAAAAACCGCAATAAAGAATATTAAAGAACCTAATGAAACACTTATCTGAGGTATCCAAATAAATATTTCATCTGCACCTTCACTTCTTTCTTGAAATTTGTATGAAATAAATAACATTTTAGTAAAATAAAAAGCCATATATCCAGAAAAAAAACTAGAAATAATTAAGCACCAAATTTCTAATAATTTTTTTTTAGTGACAGATATTTTCTCTAAAAATAAAGTTATTCTAATGTGACCACCTTCTACAAATGTATAAGCTAGTGCAAAGAATGATGCTGCGGCCATACAGTATCCAGAATATTCTGCTAAACCTCTGATATAAAAACCGAAAAATCTTGATGCAATGCCAGTTAAAATAAACACTGCAACCAATACCAAAAAAAAGGCTGCAAAAAAACCAGACAGCCTGTAGAGAGCCTTTAAATAATTATTAATTTTACAAAGCATAATAAAAAGGCCGTATAATTAAACGGCCTTTTTAAATTAAATAATATTATTTATAAGCAGATAGAACAGCGGCTCCACGAGAACCTGCTCGTTCTGCCCATTCTTTAGACATTGTTGCTCCTACTCCTTGGAAATGGCTTTGAAGAGCAGAGTTTACTTTTTCTACTTTCATTCCTGCATCTGCTAAAGCTTTTTTATCTGCAACATTACCTTTTTTAGATAAGTCCCAACCTTTGCTCTCTGCTACAGCGGCTTCTTTCATTACAAGTTTTTGAGTATCAGCATCAAGTTTATTCCATGCATCTTTATTAACGATCACCATATTTTTTGGAAACCAAGCGGCAATATCATAAAAATATCCTACGCCATTTTCCCATATTTTTTTATTCTTACCTGTTGTTGGTGAAGTAATCATGCTTTCTACTGCTCCAGTTGAAAAAGCCTGGCTTATCTCTGCTGCTTCGATTTTCGTTGGCGCCATACCAGTTAATTCGGCAATTCTTATTGTAGCAGAATTATATGCTCTAAACTTTAATCCTTTAAGATCAGCAACACTGTTGATTTCTTTTTTGCTGTAAAGACCCTGTGCTGGCCATGGAACTGCATATAAAAATACAAGACCTTTTGCATCAAGACCTTTTACTATTTCTGGTTTTGAAGCTTTGTAAAGTTTCATTGCATCATCATACGATGTTGCAAGAAATGGTTGTGAGTCTATCTCTAGTAATGGATCTTCTTTTCCTAAAGCTGACATAAATCTTTCACCTATCTGAGCCTGTCCTGTTCTTACAGCTCTAAAAATTTCACCACCTTTAAAAAGAGATCCGCCAGGATGAGTAACAATTGTTAATTTTCCTCCACTTTTCTCGCTTACATTTTTAGCAAATTCTGTTGCATTCGCTGAATGAAAGTTCCCAGCACCATATGCTAGCGCCATATCCCATTTTTCAGCAAACGAAAAATTTATTAGAAAAAGTAACGAAATAATTGAAGTAATTAAGTATTTGAATAGTTTCATTTTCCCTCCATTTATAAAAAAGTATTTAATTATGTATATAAAATTAAATCAATATAAATTTTAAACCTGATTAGTTTGAATTATTTAATTTTTTTTGTATTATTAAGTTATATTGATAGAACAATCTTTAATTTTAACTCAGATAATCTTCATAAATATAGTTTTAGCAGCAGATAATGCGATAATTATTGGACTAATCGCTGCAAATTTTGTTCCAAAAAATAGGAAACAAATAATATATTGGGGGGTAGCTGGAGCTTTTGTATTTAAGATTATATTTGCATTATTCGTTACACATTTATTTGAATATTATTTTATAAAAATTCTTGGTGGATTTCTTTTAATTTGGGTAGTAAATGATTTAAGAAAAGATTTATTTGAAATTAAAAAAATAAAATCACCAACAAAAAAATCTAAAGAACCTTCTTTTATACAAAGTGTTTATAAAGTTTTACTTGCTGATGTCACTATTAGTTTTGATAACGTAATAGGAGTTGTTGCTGCTGCAAAAGGTTATTTTGAATTTATGATATTTGGTCTTGTTTTATCTGTTGTGCTAACTGGGGCCTTAGCAACCTATCTAGCTAATTATATTCAAAGAAATATTTGGATAGCTTATATAGGTTTAGGCTTTATTTTATTAGTGGCAATTCAATTAATAATTGCTGGTCTTGCAGATTTAGAAATTTTAAAAATAAATGAAAATTTTATAAAATACTTTTAGTAAGAATATTTTTTTGAAGGATATTTTTTACTTAACACTTCTTTTTTAAATTTGTATGCGGCTTCACGAATATTTTTTTTAATATTACCAAATTTTTTAACAAATTTTATGTTTGTTTCGTTTAATCCAATTAAATCATCAATAACTAAAACTTGTCC
>CAZAGV010000007.1:0-23301 GCA_964484975.1 uncultured Candidatus Pelagibacter sp. | reverse complement strand
ATTTTATGTTTGTTTCGTTTAATCCAATTAAATCATCAATAACTAAAACTTGTCCATCACAATGTTGGGAAGAACCAATGCCAATAGTTGGAATTTTCAATATATTGGTAATTTCTTTTGAAAGTGTTTTTTCTACACATTCTAAGACAATAGAAAATACTCCTTTTTTTTGTAATAACTTAGCATCATTTAAAATTTTTTTTCTTTCTCTTTTTTCTTTACCTTTAATTTTAAATTTTCCTCTTACACTTTGAGGCAAAATTCCTAAATGACCCATAACAGGAATTTTATTTTTAACTAAATGCTCTATTGCTTTTGAAATTGAAGATCCGCCTTCAAGTTTAACTGCATCACATTTAGTTTGTTTAATTATTTTTTTTGCATTTCGAAGAGCTTCACTTTTATTATTATAAGTTTTATATGGCATATCAACTACCATTAAGCTATTTTTTATTCCTTGGCGGGCACTTTTTGAATGTTCAATCATAGTATGAAGTGTAACACTTCTAGTGGTAGTATAATTGTAAAGAGTCGATCCTAAGGAATCTCCAATTAAAATAATATCTGTATATGGATCTATCGCTTCAGCAACATTTTTTGAATAAGCTGTAAGACAAATAATTTTAGATTTATTTTTTTTGTTAATTATTTTTTTAATTTTTTTACTCATTATTCTAATTCAATTGTGCTGGGTGGTTTAGAGGTCACATCGTACACAACTCTATTTATACCTTTTATATTATTTATTATTTTATTTGAAATATATTGCATAAATTCTTTTTTAAATTCAAAAAAATCAGCCGTCATTCCATCTTCTGATGTTATTGCTCTTAATAAACAAATATATTCATACGTTCTGTTATCACCCATTACACCAACTGTTTTGACTGGAAGCAATGCGGCATAGGCTTGCCAAATTTTATTATATAAATTATATTTTTTAAGAGCTTGAATAAAATGAGAGTCTGCTTCTTGTAAAATTTTTATTTTTTCTTCTGTTATTATACCAGGCATCCTTATTGCCAAACCTGGTCCTGGAAATGGATGTCTAAAAACTATTTCTTTATTTAATTTTAATTCAATACCCAATTTTCTAACTTCATCTTTAAATAAATATTTTAATGGTTCTACCAATTTTAAGTTCATCTTTTTAGGCAAGCCTCCTACATTATGATGAGATTTAATTTTTGATGTTTGGCTACCTGTAACAGACTTACTTTCAATTAGATCTGGGTAAAGTGTTCCTTGTGCTAAAAATTTTATATTTTTTATTTTTTTTGCATATTTTTCAAATATTTTAATAAATAAATTTCCAATTATTCTTCTTTTTTTTTCAGGATCTGAAACATTTTTAATTTTTTTAAGAAAATTTTTTTTTGCATTCACATAAATAAGGTTAATTTTAAAACGCTTTTTAAATGTATTTACTACTTGTTTTTCTTCATTTTTTCTTAACAGGCCAGTATTTACAAAAATACAAATTAAATTTTTTCCAATTGCTGCTTTTAGCAATTTTGCAACTACGCTGCTGTCAACACCTCCAGATAATGCACAAATTACTTTAGATTTTCCAACTTGAGATCTTACTTCCTTAATTAATTTTTGTTTTTGCTGTTTTGGCGACCAATTCTTTTTAAATTTACATATTGAAAATACAAAATTTTTTAACAATTTTTTCCCGTTTTGAGTGTGAGTTACCTCTGGATGAAATTGAATACCAAATATATTTTTCTTTGCATTTCCTATTGCTGCTAATTTAGAATTGTTGCTAGAAACTATTACTTTAAAGTCTTTTGGTAATTTTGATACTTCGTCGGAATGACTCATCCAAACATTGTTGAAGCCTTTTTTATTAAAAAAATTTTTTGTTAAAATGCTTTTATTAATTTTTTTTACTTTAACTAAGCCAAATTCTCTTGATTTTGTTTTTTTTACCCTTCCACCCAATTCTTTAGAAATAATTTGATGACCAAAACAAATTCCTAATATTGGAATACCTAAATTTAATATTTTTTTATTAAATTTAATTTTATTTATTTCATAAACATTTAGAGGGCCACCAGATAAAATTATGCCCGAGGTATCTTTTTTAATTAAGTTTAAATTATATACTTTTTTATGACTAATAATTTGTGAATATGCTCCCAGCTCTCTAACTCTTCTTGCTATTAATTGTGTGAATTGTGAACCAAAATCTATGATTAAAATCTTATTTAGATTTTTTTCACGACTCATTTTTAGCTTCAATATTTGTTAGTCTTTCATCTATTGATTCAATTTTAGAACATAATGATTTACAAATTACTTCAAATTGAGCTCTTAACTCTTTTACTTTTTCAAAATCTGATTTTTTTAATTTAATATCAATTAGCATATACATTGCTTCTTCATTATCTGGTTCTAATAACAATGTGGTATTAATATTCTTTATCTCTTCTGTTTCATTTTCTTCAGTTTCATAAATTTTTGCTAAATATAAATAAGATTTTGAATGTTTTGGATTAAAAACAATATTTCTTTGAAATAAAAATTTTGACTCTTCTATTTTTCCTTTATCAAATAAACTTTTTGCATCATTGAAAAAATCTTCTTTACTAATCGCTTGCGTAGTTATTATTATAAAAATTATTAGAGCAAATTTATGCAACTTAGTCATATTATTTTAGAACTTGGTCTATATTATGTACCATACTTTCGTAAAAACCAGCTTTAGTTATTTTTAAAAATTTTGGTTTAATTCTTAAATTTTTTACTTTTTTTGACCCCAAATATCCCATGGAAGACTTAAGGCCGCCTATAAGTTGGAAAATTATTTTATCAACAGGTCCTTTGTATTTTACTAACCCCTCAACACCTTCGGGCACATATTTCGATTCATCTTTTTGTTTAGATTGAAAATATCTATCTGCCGAACCTTTGTTCATTGCGCCTATAGAACCCATGCCTCTAAAACTTTTAAAATATTTTCCATTTTTTTTTATAATTTTTCCAGGAGACTCTTTTGTTCCAGCAAACAAAGATCCAATCATTACAGCATCAGCACCCGCCGCTAACGCTTTTGGTATGTCTCCAGAAAATTTTATGCCTCCGTCTGCGATTAAAGTCACCTTTTTGTTGCCTATTCCTTTTCTTGCAGAAAGAATTGCACTTAATTGAGGTACGCCTATTCCTGCTACAAGTCTAGTAGTACATATAGATCCTGGTCCTATACCAACCTTAATTACATCAACTCCTAGATTGGCTAAAAATTTGGCTGCTTCAGCTGTTGCAATATTTCCTGCACAAAGAATAGTTTTTTTTGACTTTAATTTTTTAATTTTTTTTATAATCTCGGCTACTTTTTTAGTATGGCCGTGTGCTGTATCAACTACTATTAGATCTACATTTTCTTTTAATATAGCTTCGGCTCTCTTAATTTCTAATGGCCCAGCTCCTACTGCGGCACCTACTAATAGTTTTTTTGATTTAACTTTTTTTATTTCTGATATTTGTTTATTAATTTTTAGATTTCTGTGAATAACTCCCAATCCTCCAGCTTTAGCAATTGTAATTGCCATTTTCGATTCTGTAACAGTATCCATGGCTGATGAAAGTATTGGAATTTTGAGTTTTAAATTTTTTGATAAAGATGTGTTTGTAGAAACTTCTGATGGCAAAACTTCAGAATAGTTTGGGGATAGCAAAACGTCATCAAATGTAAGAGCTTCTTTAATGGGATCCATGTCCTTGTATATACGATTCTTTAGAAATTAAAAGAGGACCTATCGTAAAAATTTACAAATAATAAAACTTTCTTTAGAACCTTTTTTGCTGGCAAGAGGTTTAAAAACTTTATTTTCTTTAAATATTTTTTTTGCCTCACTTACTATTTCGTTAAAAGTAGAGCCCATAAATATTTTTGAAATAAATTTTCCATCATTTTTTAATGTTTCTTTTGAAAATTTCATAGCTTCCATGCATAATTCGCCGGTATAAATTGAGTCTAGATTTTTATTACCAGTAGTATTTACAGCCATATCTGAAAGCACAACATCTACCTTCGTGCCAAAATAATCTATGATTTTCTTTTTATAACTATCATCTGTAAAATCGCCCTTGATTTGATGAATGTTTCCAATTTTTTCAAAATCTTTAAGATCTATTGAAACAATTTTTCCATTTTTAATATTTTTTAAAGCATATTGTGACCAACTACCTGGTGCAGCACCAAGATCTATAACAGATATTCCGTTCTTAAAAATCTTAAACTTTTGATCAATTTCTTGAAGTTTGTAAACTGCTCTAGACCTGTAGCCCTCTACTTTTGATTGTCTAACGTAAATATCTCTTCTTTGTTTATTTATCCAATTTTTAGAAATTTTATTTTTTTTCAACTAGTTATTGTACCTTAGACTTTTGGAAATAATTTTATTTGTTAAAGTTTTAATTTCAATTTCAACACTTTTATCAACTCTCATATCTTTATTGTTTTTCCATAAACCAGCGGCCAAATGCATAATTCCAATTTTATAATTTGGCAAATATGGTTCTACAAATATTTGATTTTGTTCATCGTATTTTGGTAATAAATTGCTTGCTATCCAATTACAATTTAGAGGAAGAAATTCTGTATCCACTTCATCAACATAAACACACATATTAATTGCTAATCCTTCTGAACCAAAAACTTTTCCAGAATTTAAAGTTGTTTTTAAATTTTCTTGCCAACTTTTCCAGCAAGGTGAGTTTTCTTCCAATGAAAAAACTCCAATATTTATATGAGGTGCGAATGCAAGTTTTCTTGCTTTCTCTATTCCAATATTTGAACTTATAGCATGTTTAAAATTTTGAGATTTAATTATTGCAAATTTACCAAATAACCATTTAACTTTTGACATAATTCTATAACCAGGACCCATTGTTTGTGTTATGCCCAACTTTCCACCTTCGCATGCCTTAAAGTACAATTCTACTGAAGACCAATCGTGTACCCACGCATCACAATCGATCCATAAATATTTTTTATATCCTGGAAAGTATTTTGGCAAAAAACCTCTTGATACTTGGCTTTTTAACCATTCTTTTTCCCCTACTTTATATCCGGGCACTTCTATGTCCCATTCTGCTTTTTTTATTTCTTTTACTTTTGTTGATAGAATATTTTTTTGTTCATCTGATAATCCTGCATCGAGTATACATATATCTATTTCTTTACTTTCAGAAAATTTTAAAATTGAGTCTACTAATTCATTTAATAAATTAAAATAGTTTGAATCTGCTAAAGAAACTATTGTGTTATTTTTCATCTATAAGATATCTTCGTGTTCCTCATTTGAAATATCTTGCTCTTTAAACTTTTTGCTTAAATTATTGTAATGTATAAAACTTACTGGTATTAGCATAAAATATATTAACCCTGATATTGCTATCGCATTAAAAGTATAAATTAACAATAAACCAAAATATAAAACTACACCAAGTAAAAGAAATATTGTCATTCTTCTAGGAACAGATATTTTTTTTAATGCATAAGTAGGCGCTTTGCTTATCAATAAAATTGATACTGCTACAAATAATATTGGAACAAAAAAATCATAATTAATATTTAAGATTTGAATATCGCTTAAGCTATATATTAGTGGCATTAAAACTAATACTCCTCCGGCTGGCGAAGGAACTCCTTCAAAAAAATTATCTCTCCATGATGGTTCTTGCCCCGAATTTACGTTAAATCTTGCCAGTCTTAAAGCTACACAAACAACATAAATCAAACAAATAAACCAGCCAATTCTTCCTAGCTCATTTAATTTCCAAAAATACATTATAAACGCAGGCGCTACTCCAAAACTAATTACATCTGTTAAAGAATCTAGTTCTTTTCCAATTTTTGTTGTGCCTTGTATAAGCCTTGCAATTCTACCATCCAGACCATCTATAATTGCTGCCACTATTATTGCAATAATAGATAAAGTAAATTTTTCATCAAAAGCAAATTTAATTGAACTTAGGCCAATACATACTCCAACAAGAGTAAACATATTTGGTAAAATTACCCTTGTCTTTTTATTGCTTACAATTTTAAAATTTTTTTTTTGTTGTTCCATTTATTGTTTTTTTGCTAGTAAAGTTTCCCCTGCAACAGTTTTTTGGTTAACTTTCACTAGTGGTTTGTAATTTTCAAAATAAACATCTGCTCTACTTCCAAATCTAATCATTCCGATTCTTTCTCCCTGCTTAAGTTCTTGACTTTCATGAGATTCGTTTACAATTCTTCTAGCAATCAGTCCAGCAATTTGGACCACAATAATATCTTCTCCAGAACTGTTTTGAATTTTATAATAATTTCTTTCATTTTCTTCGCTTGATTTGTCAAGAGATGCGTTAATAAATTTTCCAGGTTTGTATAAAATTTGTGAAATTTTTCCTGCACAGGGAGTTCTGTTTACATGGCAATCAAATACATTCATAAAAATACTTATCTTCGTAAATTTTTTATTTTCAAGTTCAAGTTCTTTTGGACCATTTGTTTCTAGTACTTGTAATACCAAACCATCCGCTGGGCTTGTCAAGTAATTATCATCATCAATTGAAACTCTATCGGGGTCTCTAAAAAAATAATATACCCAAATTGATAAAACAAGACCAATAAAACCTAAAAAACCATGAATAAAATATAAAATAATAGTTGCAGCTATGAATATAACTAAAAATTTATATCCCTCTGTGTGTATTTTTGGAAAAACTCTATCTAGCATAATTATTTCTTTTGATATTTTTTAGGTTAATATGTATATAAAAACGCGAAATTCAATTACTTAGATACATCTAAATATGAGCAAAATTAAGGTAAAAAACCCAATTGTCGAACTAGATGGTGATGAAATGACAAGAGTCATATGGGAGTTCATTAAAAAAAAATTAATTCTTCGGTATTTAGATTTGGGAATTGAATATTATGATCTGGGCATAAAAAGTAGAGATGCCACTAATGACCAAATTACAATAGATTGTGCGAATGCTATTAAAAAAAATGGTGTTGGAATTAAATGCGCAACTATCACTCCTGATGAAGCAAGAGTAAAAGAATTCAATTTAAAAAAAATGTGGAGATCTCCTAATGGGACAATAAGAAATATTTTAGGTGGAACAGTTTTTAGAGAGCCTATCATTTGTAAAAATATTCCAAAATTAGTTCCAAGCTGGACTAATCCAATTTGTATAGGAAGACATGCATTTGGGGATCAATATAGAGCAACTGACTTTAAAGTTCCTGGTAAGGGTAAATTAGAAATAAAATGGACATCTGAAGATGGAAATGAGAAAAAAGAATTCGAAGTATTTAATTTTCCAGGCCCAGGTGTTGCACTATCAATGTATAACTTAGATCAATCAATAAAAGATTTTGCTAGATCATGTATGAATTACGGACTTAATAGAAACTGGCCAGTTTATCTTTCAACAAAAAATACAATTTTAAAAAATTATGATGGTCGTTTTAAAGATTTGTTTCAAGAAGTTTATGATAAAGAATTTAAAGAAAAATTTAAAGAAAGAAAGATAACTTACGAACATAGACTTATAGATGACATGGTAGCTTGTGCAATGAAATGGAATGGAAACTACATTTGGGCATGTAAAAACTACGACGGAGATGTGCAATCTGATACAGTTGCTCAAGGATTTGGATCTTTGGGTCTTATGACAAGTGTTTTAATGACACCTGATGGTAACACTATGGAGGCTGAAGCTGCACATGGAACTGTTACTAGACATTACAGGCTTCATCAACAAGGTAAAGAAACATCAACAAATCCAATAGCATCTATATTTGCGTGGGCGAGAGGTCTTTATCATAGAGGGAAAATGGATAATAACGAAGAATTAAAAAAATTTGTAAAAACTTTAGAAAAAGTTTGTATTGAAACAGTTGAAAGCGGCTTAATGACAAAAGACTTAGCAATTCTGATTGGCCCATCAAGCAAATATCTTACAACAAATCAATTTCTAGATGTAATTGATGGAAACCTTAAAAAGAAGTTAAATTAAAGATTTAATTTGGTCGATAGCATTATCTATTTTTGAGCTATCTATTCCGCCTGCTTGAGCAAAATCGGGTCTTCCCCCTCCTCCTTTTCCTCCTATAATTTCAGATCCGATTTTAGCCAATTTAACTGCATCATATTTTTTTGTAAGATTTTCAGTAACACCAATTGCTAATCCAATTTTTTCGTCTTTTATAGCAAAAACAACAACGATGCCTTCCTCCAATTCTTTTTTTCCGCCATCAACCAACTTTCTTAAATCTTTTGGAGGTAAATCAATTACCTTTTGAAATCTTACTTTCACATTATTTATAGTTTGGTCATTAATAATATTTTTTGATTTATCGCTTAAGATTGATTTAACCAAAAGTTGTTCGTAGTGTTTTGTTAGGTCTTTAATTAAAGTTTGCTGATTATCGTTACTAATGTTGGGTTTTCCACCTAATTTAATTATTTTTTGAGATAAATCTTTTATTGTTTCTTCGCTTTTCTCACTTTCAATATCGCTAAGTTTTTCTTTTTTATTTAAATATTCTTGTAATTGTTTGTCTCTTAAAGCTTCAACTCTTCTTACTCCTGCTGCTATAGAGGATTGGCTAATAATTTTAAATTTTCCAATATCGCCAGTGTTCCTTACATGTGTTCCCCCACACAATTCTGTTGAAAAATAACGATCTTTTTCACTACCCATTGATAAAACCCTAACTTCATCTCCATATTTTTCACCAAAAAGAGCTAGTGCACCATTATCAACGGCCTCTTTTGGAGTCATAATTCTTGTTTTTACTTCAGATTTTTTTTCGACCATAGAATTTACAAAATTTTCTATTTTTTTAATTTCATCATTTGAGATGGGCTTCATATGACTAAAATCAAATCTTAATCTATCAGGTTCAACTAGAGAGCCTTTTTGGGTAACATGCGAACCAAGTACTCTTCTTAATGATTCATGTAATAAGTGAGTTGCTGAATGATAAGCTCTAACATCATTTCTTCTGTTAACATCAATTTTCATTTCTACATTGTCATTCACGTTAATAGATCCTTTAATGACTTTACCGTAGTGTACAAATAAGTCTCCTAATTGTTTTTGAACATCATTGACTTCAAATTTAAATTCTCCAGAAGTAATTTCTCCAGTGTCTCCTACTTGTCCGCCTGACTCACCGTAAAAAGGTGTTTGATTAGTAATTAGCATACCTTCATCATTGGTGGATAAACTTTTTACTTCTTTGCTATCTTTTAATAATGATAGAATCTTTCCTTCAGCTTGGTCAGTTTCGTAACCTAAAAATTCTGTAGGACCCAATCTATCTTTAATTTCAAACCATATCTTATTAACAGAGCTATCACCCGATCCTTTCCAGTTTTTCTTAGCAAGTTCTCTACTTTCATTCATTAAGGTTTCAAATTTTTTATTATCAATTTTTAATAATTTATTTTTTAAAATATCCTCAGTTAAATCTAGAGGAAATCCGTAAGTATCATATAATTTAAAAGCTACTTCTCCGGGTAAGACTTTGTCAATTTTTGAAATTTCATCATTTAAAATTTTCATTCCTCTTTCTAATAAAACTAAAAATTTTTCTTCTTCAGTTTTTAAAGTTTCCCTAATTAATGACTCGGCTCTAACAAGTTCGGGATAATTTCCTGACATCTCATCCATTAGAGTTTTAAAAATATTATAAAAAATTGGCTGTTTTGATCCCAATAAATGAGAATGTCTCATTCCCCTTCTCATAATTCTTCTTAATACATAGCCTCTTCCTTCATTTGATGGTAAAACACCTTCCGCAATTAAAAATGAACTTGCTCTTAAATGATCTGCAATTACTCTAAAACTTGAAATATTTTTTTGATCAGGTTTTACTTTAACTGCTTCTGAAATTGAATTTATTAGCTTTTTAAAATGATCGGTTTCATAATTATCGTGTGTACCTTGTAATAAAGCTGTAATTCTCTCCAATCCCATTCCTGTATCTACTGATGGTTTTGGCAAGTTTATCCTTTTGTCCTTAGAAACTTGTTCAAATTGCATGAATACTAAGTTCCAAATTTCAATGTATCTATCTCCATCTTGATTTTTTGTGCCTGGCAAACCACCTTTTAATTGATCACCGTGATCATAAAATATTTCAGAACAAGGGCCACAAGGACCTGTTTCGCCCATTGACCAAAAATTATCTGATGTTGCAATCTTGATTATTTTGTCTTCTCCTAATCCTGTTATTTTTTTCCAAAGATTAAAAGCTTCTTCATCTTCGTTAAAAACCGTGAAATACAGTCTATTTTTGTCTAGACCAAAGTTTTTTGTTACCAAGTTCCAAGCTAGTTCAATTGCTCTTTCTTTAAAATAATCACCAAAAGAAAAATTACCAAGCATCTCAAAAAATGTATGATGTCTTGGGGTATAACCAACATTTTCAAGATCGTTGTGTTTTCCACCAGCTCTTACACACTTTTGAGATGTGGTTGCTCTTTTATAGTCTCTTTTTTCTAACCCAGTAAAAACATTTTTAAATTGAACCATTCCTGAGTTTGCAAACATTAATGTTGGATCATTGTTTGGAACTAAATTGCTGGATTCTACAATTTTATGATCATTCTTCCCAAAATACTTGAGAAAAGTACTTCTGATTTCATTGAGTGATTTGTCTGCCATATTTCTAAAATACAGCTTTTTTATATGATGTCTATATATCTATAGGGAAAAAAGGCGCCCAAAAGAGCGCCTTTTAGATAACTAAAAGTTGTTTGCTAATTTTTTTTTGTAAGTACTTCTTCTGCAGATTCTACTTTTTCTTTTTCAATTGGATTGCCTTCAATTTTTTCAGAAATAAGACCAGCTTTTTCTCTTATTGCCATTTCTATTTCTGCTGCAGCTTTAGGATTTTGTTCAAGAAATAGTTTTGCATTTTCTTTTCCTTGGCCAATTTTTTCACCTTTGTAAGCGTACCAAGCACCTGATTTTTCTACAATATCTGCTTTTGCTCCAAGGTCGATCAGTTCGCCAGTTTTGCTTATTCCTTTTCCATACATTAAATCAAATTCTACTACCTTAAATGGTGGTGCAACTTTATTTTTAACAACTTTTACTCTAGTTGCATTTCCAATAATCTCTTCTTTGTCTTTGATAGCACCTATTCTTCTTATATCCATTCTAACTGATGAATAAAATTTCAATGCATTTCCTCCTGAGGTTGTTTCTGGACTTCCAAACATTACGCCAATTTTCATTCTAATTTGGTTAATGAAAATTACCATTGTGTTTGTTCTTGAAACTGAACCAGTTAATTTTCTTAATGCCTGACTCATTAATCTTGATTGAAGACCTACATGATGGTCTCCCATTTCTCCTTCAATTTCCGCTCTTGGAGTTAAAGCTGCAACAGAATCAATTACAATAACTGACATTGATCCTGATTTAATTAAAGTATCGGTAATTTCTAAAGCTTGCTCACCGGTATCTGGTTGTGAGATTAATAATTCTTCAGTATTAACACCTAATTTTTTTGCATAAATAGGATCCAGTGCATGTTCTGCGTCAACAAATCCACAAATACCGCCTGCTTTTTGTGCTTCAGCTACAACTTGTAAAGCCAATGTTGTTTTTCCAGAAGACTCTGGTCCATAAATTTCAATAATTCTTCCTTTTGGCAATCCTCCAATACCAAGCGCAAGGTCTAAGCTTAAAGATCCTGTTGAAACAGATTCGACATCCATAGCTTTTTGTTGCCCCAACTTCATTACAGAACCTTTTCCAAAATTATCTGTAATTTGGTTAATTGCTGCTTCTAGAGCTTTATTTTTCTCTTTGTTTTCCAATTCTTTATCTTTAGTGGATTTGACCACTTTTAAGTTATTTTTAGTCATTTTTTGCCTCTTTTTTTACGTTTTTTAACAGTCGAATCATGTTTTAAATGTACACATTTTGTTCTCATTAGCAATAAAAATGTTTTTTTAAGTCCAAAAACCTTGATTTATTTGATTTTTAAATAGTCGCTATTAAGCAATCCAATAGCTTTTAAAAGATTGAATTGAGAAAGAAGATAGTTCCTTTCAGAGTTAGCTAATGAAATTTGAGCATTTAGCAAAAAAGAATTTGATTGGATAACTTCTAGAGTGGTTCTTCCAACTCCGCTTTGGTATTCAGCGGTAATTCCTTCATTTGCAATTTCTGCAGCTCTAACTTGTAACTCAACTGAATTTAACAAGCTTTTACTAGATTGAAAGTTTGACCAAGCGCTTGCAACATTTGCATCATTTGTTTTGCTTACACTGTCTAAAAGCAATCTTTTTCTATTTTGTAAATTTCGTTTTTTTTTATAAGTGGCTCTATTTTTTCCTCCTGAATAAAAAGGCCAAGACACTGTGGCTTTTAAAATATCTTTTTCTTTTTGGTCATAAGTGGAACTTAAATCTTCACTATAAGATCTTTCAAAAGATAATTTAGCAGTTGGTGATAAGTCTGATTTTGCAATCATTGTATCTTTCTCAGATTGTTCGTGTTCTAATTTAGCAATAGTTAAATCGGGATTATTTTTTTTAGAAAGATCAATTGCTGAATTTAAATTTTCTGGCATTATAAAATTTAATATTGAATTTTTAACCAATGATTTTGGATCATTCAATGGTCCAACAATATTTTCATAATTTAATTTGCTTGTTAAAACTTCATTTTGAGACTGTATAAATTTTGCCTGAGCTCCTGCTAAAGAAGATTCCGATTGTGCAACATCTGAGAGTGTAACTTGGCCTCTTTCAAATCTAATGCTATCTGTCTCGACTTGTCTTTCTAACAAACTTATATTTGCTTGATTAATTTCAAATTTTTCATTTGCTAAAATAAGTCCTGTGTAAGCTTCTATTGCTTTATATAAAATATCTTGTTCTTTTTTTAGTAATTTTGCTTTTGCAAGATTAATTCCAATTTTATTTTTTTCATGTTCTGCGCTTCTTCCAGAATCAAATAATGTTTGTTCTATAGTTATTGTGGCTGTCTCAGGATCTACATCAGTAACACTTGCATCACCTCCTGTTTGATTTGTTAATTTGTTAGTATCTTCTTTGCTTTTACTACCACTCAAAGTTAAAGTTGGATTATAAGCTCCTTTAGAAATATTTAAATCCTCTTCTGAAACTTTTATATTTTCTCTTTCAGCATTTAATTCTGGATTATTTTTATAAGCTTCAGTAAGAGCTTCAGAAAGTGTTACTGCTAACACCTTTGGCATAAAGAGAATTAATGAAAATATAATTAAAATTATTTTTTTCATTTCAATAACAACATTATAATATTATTTATTTTGGTCTAGCGGATGGTTTTCCCCATCATTAACTGGAACATTTTCTATCTCAAATGGTTTAACTCCTTCAATACAGGCAATATTTACACCGTAGATTTTTGGATTACTCCTTGGTCTATTGTGAGTATGAATACCACAAACTTTACAAAAATAATGTTTAGCAGTTTTTGTATAAAATTGATAAAGTGTTAAAAGTTCTTCTCCTTTAACAAGTTTAAAATCATCTGGTCCAATAACTCCTATGATGTATCCTTTTCTTTTACAGATAGAGCAGTTGCAACGCATAATCTTTTCAAATCCTTTTTCAGGAACATTGACTTCTGCTTCTACTCCGCCACAATGACAGGTTAATTTTTTCATTAGATTTAATGAATTATATCAACCTACCACTTATTTCATTATTTTTTTTTGAGACTGTCTGTAGCTGTAGTTATCCACAGGCTAACAAAATATAGTCTTAATGTTCACCTTTTGATTCACTTTTGATTCACTTCCAGACTCAAAATACAACCTATTTGACACTATTGAATAACTTCTATATTAATTAGAACAAAAGAGGAACATTTATGAAGCTAACAATACCTTACTATTTACACAAAGCTGGCGCCGGTTTTCCATCGCCTGCAACAGATTACATCGAAGAAGATATAGATTTGAATGTTCATCTAATTAAGAATGTTCCGGCAACTTTTATAATTAGAGTTCAGGGCAAATCAATGATTGATATCGGAATTAATGATGGTGATTTGTTGTTAGTGGATAAAAGCTTAAAGCCTAAAAACTTTTCAACAGTTATAGCAAATGTTCATGATGAACTTGTTGTTAAAAGTTTTGTTCAAGAGAGAGATAAAAAATTTTTAACATCTGGATCTAAAAATTATGAAGATCGAATTTTAATTGACGAAGAAGCAGATGTTTTTATTTGGGGAGTTGTAACTTATGTCATCCACTCAACATACTAAAAAAATAGCATTAGTTGATTGTAATTCTTTCTATGTTTCATGTGAAAGATTGTTTAATCCTAAAATAAGAAAAAAACCTGTTGTTGTTTTATCAAATAATGATGGCTGTATTGTCTCAAGATCCAATGAAGCAAAAGCATTAGGAATAAAAATGGGAGAACCTTATTTTAAAGCAAAAGATATTATTGTTAAAAATAATGTTCAAGTTTTTTCATCTGGTTATTCTTTATATGGAGATATTTCAAGAAGAGTGATGAGAACTTTAAAACGTTTCAACTCTGATATAGAAGTTTATTCAATTGATGAAGCTTTTTTAGATCTGTCAAATTTTTCTGATGATGAAATAGAAGATGTTGGAAAAGAAATTAGAAGTGTAGTTTTACAATGGACAGGTATACCAACAAGTATTGGAATTGCTAAAACAAAAACCTTAAGTAAAGTTGCAAATCATATTGCTAAAAAAAAAGAATCTGGTGTTACAAGCCTAATTGGAATTGAAAATATTGATACAATATTAGAAAAAGTAGAAATAAATGATGTTTGGGGTGTTGGAAAACAATTAACTAAATTTTATCACGAAAATGGAATTTATAATGCTAAACAATTAAAAAATATGTCCAATACTTGGATTAAAAAAAGTTCTAATGTTTTAAGTTCTAGAACTGCAATGGAGCTTAGAGGTATTCCTTGTATTGATCTTGAAAAAACTGTATCAAAAAGAAAGAGTTGTGTAGTGTCGCGTTCATTTGGTCAAAGAGTAGAAAAATTTGAAGAACTAAAAGAAGCCATTGCAAATTATTGTTTAAATGCTTCAGAAAAAATTAGATCGGAGTCTTTAATTGCAAAATCAATAACTGTTTTTATTAGAACAAGCCCTTTTCAAAGTAAATTTGGATATTATTCAAATTCAAAAACAATTGATTTTCCAATTGGAACAAACAACAGTATTGAAATAGTTAAAACTGCATTATCTGCTTTGGAAACTATTTTTAAAAATGGTTATCGTTATCAAAAAGCAGGCGTGTTGCTAACAGGACTATCAAATGATGATGGGGGAAAGAATTTATTTTCATCAGAAAAAGATGAAAAAATAAATAATTTAATGAAATCAATTGACAATACAAATTATAGGTATGGTAGATCTACCATAAGTCTTGCTAGCGCTGGTGTTGAAAAGAGATGGAATATGAAAAGAGAACACTCTTCTAGAATAGATACAGCTGATTTTTATTGTCTACCAACAATAAAAGCGATTTAAACAGTGTTGATTTTAACGCCTTTTAATAAAAAATCTGATAGCTGATTTGCTACCATTTCAGCCACTACTATCGATGCTTCGGTTGTTGAGGCAGCAATATGAGGCGTTAATATAGCTTTTGGGTTATTAAACAAAATATTTTCTTTGGCTGGTTCTTTTGAAAAAACATCTACAGCTGCTCCTGCAATTAAATTTTCGTTTAATGCATCATTTAAATCTTTTTCATCAACGATATTTCCACGTGCTGCATTAATTATATAAGATGTCGGCTTCATTTTTTTGTAATGTTCTTTAGTGATCATTGGTTTTCCATCATTAGGAGCCTTACAATGAAAACTTATAATATCGCTTCTGCTTATCAAATCTTCAAAACTTGCATTTTCTACATGTGGATAATCTTTTTTTCTAGATTCTAGAGATTTTGAGTTCACAAGTACTTTCATATCAAAACCTTTAACAAGATTGCTTAATCTTACTCCTACATTTCCAAAACCTACTATTCCTAATGTTTTCTTAGAAAGCTCAGTACCTTTAATATTTTTTTTCTCCCACTGACCTTTGTGTGTTGTTTCATTAGCAAAAGGAACTCTTCTAAGTACAGACATTATTAAAGCAAATGCGTGTTCGGCTGTTGCATTTGCATTTCCACCAGGTGTATTCATAACAATCATATTTTTTTCTTTTGCTGTTGGGACATCTATATTGTCAACACCCGCACCAGCTCTGCCAATTACTTTTAAATTTTTTGCAGCATCAATGATATTTTTGGTAACTTTAGTTGCAGATCTAACAACCATTCCATCATATTCTGGAATAATTTTAATAATTTCATCTTCTGATAAACCTGTTTTTACATCTACAGCAATATTATTTTTCTCAAAAATTTTTTGAGCAACATTGCTCATTGAATCTGAAATTAGAACTTTAGGCATTATTTTTTATAGAATTATAGGCCCAATCAATCCAAGGCAACAGAGCTTTCATGTCGCTATTTTGTACAGTTGATCCACCCCAAATTCTTATACTTGGCGGTGCTTTAGGATAACCATTAATATCATTGGCAACGCCTTCTTTTTCTAGAAGTGAAAATAATTTTTTTAATACTCCTCTTTGATCTTCCTCGTTATGTTTTGTAAACCATTCATCTTTAATTAAAACTGTAATACTTGTTGAAGATCTGATATTTTTGTCTTCACACATAAATTTAAAACTTTCACTTTTCTCAATCCAGTCTTCTACAATTTTTAAGTTTTGATTTGAAATTTTTACTAATTCTTTAGTGCCTCCTACTGACTCAACCCAATTTAAAGCGTCTAGGCCATCTTCAACACAAATCATTGATGGAGTATTAATTGTACCACCTTCAAAAATACCTTTAATTAATTTTTTCTTACTCGCTAATCTAAACAATTTTGGAATTGGCCAAGGTGGTATGTGAGACTCTAACCTTTCAACAGCACGAGGAGAAATAGCTATCATTCCATGAGCTGCTTCTGCTCCTAAAACTTTTTGCCACGACCATGTAATTACATCAAGTTTACTATAATCAATATCCATAGCAAAAATACCTGATGTTGCATCACAAATTGTTAAACCTTCTCTATCTTCCGGTATCCAATCACCATTTGGAATTCTAACTCCTGCTGTTGTTCCATTCCAAGTAAAAACTACATCGTTTTTAAAGTTCACTTTAGATAAATCAGGAAGAATTCCATAATCAGTAACATGGCTATTTACATCTTTAATTTTCAACTGATCAAGTATGTCTATTGCCCAATCTTTTCCAAAATTTTCCCAAGCTAACACATCAACGCCTCTGTTCCCTAAAAGAGACCATAATGCAGCCTCTAAAGCCCCAGTATTTGAGCCTGTCATTATTCCTACATGATATCCTTCGGGTAGCTGAAGAATTTGTTTAGATTTAATTATTACTTCGTTAAGCTTTTCTTTACATACTTTATGCCTATGAGATCTCCCTATTGGAGTATTTTTTAAAGCATCAATAGTCCAGCCAGGACGCTTTGAACATGGTCCACTAGAAAAGTTTGGATTCTTTGGTTTAATGTTTGGTTTTTCCATATAAATAATTTTTTTAGATATATTTCTTTTTAAAAAGATTTATCACTATTTTTTTTATATATATTTTTTAGAACTAATAAAGATTAATTTATATTAAAAAAAAATTATTCAAAATCATATGCTACTAAACCATCTAAAGGTTTAGGATCAAACCAAGTTGATTTCGGTGGCATATTTAATTTTTTGTCTGCAAAACTTATTACATTTTCCATTTGGGTAGCAAACAAAGCAAACCCAACTTTAGCTTCACCACTATTTACTTTTTTTTCAATACCCTCTAATCCATGAAAGCCTGCTAAAAAATCAATTCTATTATCGTGTCTAGGATCCCCTATTCCTAAAGTGGGTTCTAGTAAATAGTAGTGCAATAAATTTATATCTAAATTAATAATGTGAAATAAATTTTGATGAGGTTTTTCTTTAAGTTCCAAAGAATACCATTGTTTTTCTAAATACATTCCAAATATTTGAGATTTTTTTGGTTTGAATGAAGAATTTTGTTTTTCCACTTTAAATTTTTTTTTAATTTCTTGAATAAAATCTTGAGGAGAATAACCATATAAATCTTTTATAAGTCTATTATAATCAAGTATTCTTGCTTGGCTTGTAGGAAAAATCGCTATCATAAAAAAATTGTAAGCTTCTTCTCCAGTATGATTGGGATTTTGATGCTGTCTAAATTTTGAAAGTTTTAATAATGCATCCATTCTGTGATGCCCATCGGCAATATAAACTCTATTTATAGAATTAAATAAATCACGTATTTTTAAAACTTTTTCTTCATCATTAATGGCCCACATCTCATGCTTACTTTCGTCCATACCTTTAAAAGAATATATTGGAGAATTAACTAACTCTTTTTCTACTAAATCATTAAGCTGTTTATTGTCAGGATAAACCGCATATATAGGACCTATTTGCGCATTTAAATTATCCATTTGTTTCATTCTTTTTTGAGATCTCTCAAAAAAAATTTCTTCATGACCTCGAATATGTAAATTGTCATATGCAGACAATTTTGCAGTACCAACTATGCCTACTTGAGTATGGTTTCCTGTTGAAATTTTGTAAATATAAAATGAATTACTACTATCTTTCTTTAATATTGATTTTTTTTTCATTAATTCAAATTGTTCTTTAGATTTAGAATTATTTTCTGCTCCAAAAACATTCAAATAACTCCAAGGGTTATCTTTCATATGATTCACAACAGATTTTACAGATAAATGATCAGTGCTAGTTATGGCGACTGATGAGGCATTTTCTTTTGTTGGTCTCAAACCTTTAAATGGGTTTATAAAATACATGGGGATATTTAATTAATACCACAAAATAGAACAATTCTATTTTTTAGATATAATTAGTACTAATATTAATTAATTTTGCTGTTATGCAATTTTAGGTAATTTTTCTAAAGCTTTATTTACCTCTGCTTCGTTATATTTGTCTTCTGATAGCTTATTGTTGAAATAATCACCATAAGCCTGCATATCAAAATGTCCATGACCACATAAATTGAAAAGAATTGTTTTATTTTCACCATTTTTTTTACATTCAAGAGCAGCATCTATTGCTCCTTTAACAGCATGAGTGGCTTCTGGTGCCGGAACAATGCCTTCGGCATTTGCAAATTTTACCCCTGCTTCAAAACATTCTTTTTGACCAAACGCTTTTGCTTCAATAGCGCCTATGTCGGTTAAATGGCTAACCATTGGAGCCATACCATGATATCTTAAACCTCCTGAATGAGTGGCTGGCGGCATAAATGAAGATCCTAAAGTATGCATTTTAACTAGTGGTGTACGATTTCCAGTGTCTCCAAAATCATATGCAAATTTACCTTTTGTTAAAGAAGGGCAAGACTTTGGCTCACATGCAATTACTTTAATATCTTTTTTTTCTCTAAATTTTTTTCCAAGAAATGGAAACGCTAATCCAGCAAAATTACTTCCGCCACCTGTGCATCCAACTAATATATCTGGGTAATCTCCTGCCATTTCCATCTGCATTATTGCTTCATTGCCTACAATAGTTTGGTGCATTAAAACATGGTTTAAAACACTTCCAAGAGAATATTTTGTACCATCGTCTTGTGCTGCCATTTCTACAGCTTCAGATATAGCTATCCCTAAGCTTCCAGTATTATTTGGATCTTTTTCTAAAATTGCTTTTCCAGTTGGAGTTCGATTTGATGGGCTAGCATAACAGTTTGCTCCAAAAGTTTGCATAAGCATTTTTCTATATGGTTTTTGTTCAAAGCTAACTTTAACCATATATACATCAAGTTCGATTTTAAAAATTGAACAAGCAAAAGCAAGGGAGCTGCCCCATTGACCTGCACCAGTTTCCGTTGTAATTTTTTTTGTACCTTCTTCTTTATTATAAAATGCTTGAGCTACGGCAGTATTTGGTTTGTGACTCCCTGTTGGACTAACACCTTCGTATTTGTAATAAATTTTAGCTGTTGTATCTAATGCTTTTTCTAATTTTCTTGCTCTATATAATGGTGAAGGTCTCCATTGTTTATATATTTCTCTAACTGGTTCTGGAATTTCAATTTCTCTATCTTGAGAAACTTCTTGCCCAATAAGTGCCATTGGAAATAATGGAGCCAAATCATCTGGACCTACTGGTTTAAGTGTACCAGGATGAAGAACCGGTGAAAGAGGTTTTGGAAGATCAGCTGAAATATTATACCAAGTTTTTGGCATTTTGCCCTCTTCAAGAAAATATTTAATTTTATCAGACATATTCTTATAAACTTATTTTCTATAGTTATTTTATAAATTGCAAGCTTAAAATGATTTCAGATTATTTTCTCCAAATTATTGGAAACCAATCTGTTCTTAAAACATCTCCAGCCTTTAAATTAATGCCAGTAAATGGAGGAGAGGTTTCTCCACCACGGTCTACGTACCGTACATCATCACCTATAAACCGCATTGAAAAAGCACGACGTCGATCTTTAAAATTATTACCAGATGCTCCATGAACGACTTTAAAATTAAATAAAACCGCGTCACCTAGTTTAAGATCAGGTATCATTATTTCATTGTTTAAATTTTCAATGCTGGGCATTTCCATATAGTCGGCTCTATTTTTATACCATGGTTTGTCATTTGACCATTTTGTGGGTTGAATAAGTTTGGACCATTTATGCGAACCTAATATTAATTTTAAAGTATTTTCTTTATTAACTTCATCGAGAGGTATCCAATAACTACCAGTATCTTCACCATCTACACAATAATACGGCATGTCTTGATGCCATGGAGTTACTTTGCTTGTACTAGGTTCTTTTACAAAAATATGATCATGAAATATTTGAATTGATTTTGAATTTGTTGCTTCTCCAACAATCTGTGCTGCTGGAGATTCTTTAGCAAATTTCTTAAACTCTGGAATTCGATCCCAATTACAATAATCTTCAAAAAAACGACCATTTTCGTTAATGCTTGTGTTTTCACGAGCATGAGGACCTGGATTTTTTAATACTTTCTCAAAACCTTCTCTTAAAACATTTATCCAAGGTTTAAATACATCTCTTAATATAATTGCTCCATCTTGTTTATAACTGTTAGCTTGTTCAGTGGTTAAGATCATCACTTTAAATTATCAATATTTGAAATATTTAATAACGAGTTATTCAACTCTTCTAAATTTTCTCTTTTAGAAATTATGAATACTGAAACTATCAAAACAACAACTAGTAAAAATGGAGTAAGCATAATTGGTGTTATATTTTGATGAATTAAAAACATGTATACTAACAAAAATAATACAGATCTAATTAAAACATTTATTTTAAAAACACCAACAATAGAAATTGAGTGTATTAGCAAGTTTTTAAAATTCATTTTGGATGGACCAAAATATCGGGTTCCTCTTTCAGATGGAATAGTTGCTCTATCTTTTGCAACTTTAGCAAGTGCACCAGAAAAACTACTCCAAGTAGCTTTTTCATTAATCATTTTCTCAATAGTTGATTTTGGCAAACAAGTATAATTACCATATTTTATAGACTGTCCTGTAAAAGTTGAAGTTATTATCTTGTGTAAGAAATAACAAAATTTAAAAAAAATTCCCTCTGACCTTTTAATTCTTTCTCCAACGATTGGTTTATCAGAATTATAGTTTAAATTGTCTACAAGTTGTTTTATTTCCTCTGGTCTATCTTCTCCATCGCCATCCATTGGAATTACATAATCAAATTCTTCATTTTCAATAATATGCTTTAATCCAACCGCAATACATCTCGCGTGTCCTCGATTTTCTTTCATATTAATTATTTTAATTGAATTTAAATTGTCTAAATTAGCAGATAATTCAGGTTTAGCTTCAGTTGATGCGTCGTTTACAATAATTAACGAAAATTCATGCTCTAAACCTGAAACTTCTGAATTAATGTTTTCTAAAAGTTTAAAAACAGATTGCCAGTCATTATAAATAGGAATTAATATTTTAATTTTTTTCATAAATAATCTTTATATCTTCCTTTTCAGTACAAAAATAATGTAACCAGATGGATAAATAGGTGTATATTGCAACTATAAACATTGATTTTGATCCTGTTGCAACTGCAAAAGCAAAAGGAATTCCTATTGCAAAAACATACATTGCATTTGGAGACCATTTAAAAATGCCTCTATTTTCAAAAGGAATGTCTCTATATTTTGGATCGAAATGATCTGCGCCAGCGGCTCTTAAAAATCCAAAATATTTCTTAACTGAGTACATTGTGTAAGCGCCAGGAATAAATAAAGTTATTGATATCATCCAAGCTAAAATTCCCGGTTTATATAATGATCCATAATCAACAAAACACAATACAATCGCAGAAAGTCTTGAAATAATTAAAATAAAAAAAATAATTACATATCCCTTGAATCCAATCGTATTACTTATTGATTGCCAACATAATTCTGACCTCCAGCAAATCCATACATAAACTTGATGAATTATTGGAACAGACATAGCAATCATAAACCAGTTTAAAGCACTAATTCCAAGAAACGTATTTATGTTACTTTTAAGGTCAACCAGTTGAATTCCTATATAAAATAAAGCAATAGTTCCGCCCAAATGCCAAATCTGATGTCTAAAGAAAAAACTTAATTTATTTTCAATCATAATTTATTTATATGGAAAGCACTTTTTATCCTCGCCACAAATATAAATAGTTGCTGAAGGTATAAAATTTTCTATTTTATATTCTTTATCATTATCTCCATGCAATAAGAAAATTAATAATGAAACGCTTTTCCATTCTGGTCTATCTTTTAAATGGTAAGATAAATTGCCGGCTTCCCATTCATTTCCTATAACTGAAATTATTTTGCCACCATATTTATTATTCCACCACTTTTGGACTGCTTTGGATTGTTCTTCTCCAGGATAATCTGTTCTCTTATCTGTTTCAGTTATAGAAACATATGCATAAGCAAATGGAGAAAGGATAAATAAAACTATAAATGCTGTAGTAAAGCTTTTTAGTTTATTTAAGTTAATTTGAGATTGAAAAATATAAATAACCAAAACTCCAGAGAATAAATAAAAAGGTGTCATCCACATTGTTCTAATTTTAACTCCCATAATCATTGAAGTTAAAAACACAAAAGCTATTGGAACAATATTTATTGTTAATAAAAATAATAGTTTATTATCGCTAAAATTGA
>CAZAGV010000006.1:0-30982 GCA_964484975.1 uncultured Candidatus Pelagibacter sp. | reverse complement strand
AATTCAATGTTTTCACTTGCCCACAATCCTTGCTCTTTTGCATATTTTTCTACAGTAGAAACTACATGTTCGCTTCTCCCTGAAAATCTAAGATATTTTAAAGTTTCATCATCAATTGGAAAAAAACCACAAGTAGCTCCATATTCTGGGGCCATATTTGCGATGGTTGCTCTATCAGCAAGTGTTAAATTTTTTAATCCATCCCCATAAAATTCTACAAACTTTCCAACAACACCTTTGTCTCTTAAAATTTTTACAACTGTTAAAACTAAATCAGTAGCTGTAGTACCTTCGGGCATTTTATTTTTTACTTCAAAACCTATAACTTCGGGAATTAACATTGAAATTGGCTGACCAAGCATTCCGGCTTCAGCCTCTATTCCGCCAACTCCCCAACCAAGTACAGATAATCCGTTTACCATTGTTGTATGACTATCTGTTCCAACTAAAGTATCAGGAAATAAATATTCATCTTCTTTATATTTTTCAGACCAAACAACTTTTGATAAATATTCTAAATTTACCTGATGACATATGCCAGTGCCTGGAGGAACAATTCTAAAATTATTAAAAGCTTGCTGTCCCCACTTTAAAAAAGAATATCTTTCACCATTTCTTTTAAATTCTATATCAACATTTTTTTTAAATGAATCAGGTCTTGCTGATTGATCAACTTGTACCGAGTGGTCTATTACTAAATCTACAGAAGACAGAGGATTAATAGTATTTGGATCTTTATTTTTTTCTTTAACGGCCTCTCGCATTGCAGCTAAATCTGCTACTGCTGGTATCCCAGTATAATCTTGTAGCAAAACTCTTGCAGGTCTGTAGGCTATTTCAGTATTTGATTTTTTTTCTTTTAACCAGTTTTTAATTGAATCAATTTGATCTCTAGTAACTGACAAATCATCTTCGTATCTAAGTAAGTTTTCCAGTAAAACTTTTAACGACTTTGGTAAATTTGAAATGCCTGTTAAACCATTTTTTTCAGCCTCTGCTAAAGAGTAATACTTATAATCTTTGCCGTTTATATTTATAGATTTTAATGATTTATAAGAATTTTTGTTTCCTGGTTTCATAATATTTATAAGTAAAATGTAATTATGCTTAATAAAAGAAGTAATGACATAGCATAATTAAAGTATTTAATAAATTTTTCATTTGTCGCAAATTTCCTTAAAAATTTGCCTACTAACGTCCATGTAGTAATGCTGGTTAGTGCAAAAAGTAGAGCTAAAATAATTACTTGTGTTGAATAATTTAAATAGTTTTCGCCTAATTCAACATAGGTTGAAACTACAATAATACCAACAATAACTCCTTTTGGATTTAAAAATTGAAAAAAAAAGGTTTCAATAAACTTAACTGGATTTTCAGAATTAGAATCATTGCCAGAATTAGAAAATGAAATTTTAAACGCTAAATACAAAAGAAACAATGTTCCTAAATATTTTAATATTTCTTGAATTAATGGATATAATTTAAAAATATTTATTAAACCAAGTGTTAAAGATATAATTAATGCTGTAAAACCTAAAGTAACTCCAAGTATATGTGGTATTGTTTTAATTACACCAAAATTAAAACCAGAGTAAGATGCAACAATGTTATTTGGTCCAGGAGTAAATGCAGTTACAAACCAAAAAAGACAAATTGAAATTATTTCTGGATGCATATTTTTTAAGCAATTTTTAAGCCATTCTTTGATGGCTGAGATGGATGAAGTAAAACTACTTTCCCATCCTCTTCAATTGCCCCTAAGACAAGAAACTGTGATTTAACTCCCGCAATATTCTTTTCAGAAAAGTTGCAAACACCTATAACTTGTTTTCCTTTTAACTTTTCTTCATCGTAATAATGTGTAATTTGGGCAGAAGATTGTTTAATTCCAATTTCTTTTCCAAAATCCACTTCAATTACTAAAGAAGGTTTTCTAGCTTTTTCATTTTTTTTTACAGATATTACAGTTCCAACTCTTATATCTACTTTATCAAATATATCGTAGGTTATTTGTTCTTTCATGATTTTAATATATAATTCATATTAAATATGAGTACAGAAAATAATTTAAAATCGTTGTATGAAAATTCTATTAAAATACTATCAGATTTAATAGCCTTCAAAACAATTTCTGGTGAAGATAATAATTCCTTAATTAATTATTGCGATGATATTTTGAAAAAACTAGGCGCAACTTCCTTTAAAACTTTTGATGAGGAAAAAAAAAGAGTAAATCTTTTTGCAACTTTAAAGGCAAAAAAACCTAATGGTAAAGTACCAATAATTTTATCAGGTCACACTGATGTTGTGCCTGTTTCAAAAGGATGGTCATCTGATCCGTTCAAAGCTACTATTAAAGATGACAAGTTATACGGTAGAGGTTCGTGTGACATGAAAGGTTTTATTGCATGTGTGTTAGCATTTGCGCCAGTTTTTTCTAAATCTAATTTAGATAGAGATATTAATTTTTCGTTCACATTTGATGAAGAAACAGCATGTATAGGGGCCCCCCTATTAATTAATGAGCTAAAAAAAAGAGGATTTAATAAAGGCATATGTATAGTCGGAGAACCAACAAATATGAAAATCATAGATGCCCATAAAGGTGCTTACGAATATACAACTTATTTCGAGGGTTTAGCTGGTCATAGTTCACAACCACATAAAGGTGTTAGTGCTGTCGAATACGCAGCTAGATATGTTAATAAACTAATTGAGTTAAGAAAAAAACTTAAAGATAGAGTTCCAGAAAATTCTATATTTAATCCTCCCTACTCGACTCTTTCTGTTGGGGGAATATTTGGAGGAATTGCTCATAATGTAATTTCTGATAAGTGTCATGTTAAATGGGAAACAAGGCCAGTTGTTAAAGATGATGCAATATTTTTAAATTTAGAATTAGATAAATATGTTAATGAAAACCTTTTGCCGGATATGAAAAAAATTTTTCCAGATTCAAAAATTACAAAAGAAATAATTGGAGAAATAATTGGATTTAATCGAGATGAAAAATCTGAAGCTTGTGAATTTGTTTCAAGTATAACAGGTGATAATTCAAGAGAAGTTGTTTCTTTTGGAACAGAAGCAGGTTTGTTCCAAGAAATTGGAATAAGCACTGCTGTATGTGGCCCTGGATCAATAGAACAAGCACATAAAATAGATGAATTCATTAAGTTAGAAGAAATTAATAAATGTTTAAATTTTTTGAATGGTGTTAAAGATAAATCAATACAAAATTAAATAAATGTCAAAAAAATATCCAAGAGACATGATAGGTTATGGATCAAAAGAACCAAAAGTGGTTTGGCCAAATAATGCTAAACTTGCTTTACAAATAGTTCTTAATTATGAAGAAGGAGGCGAAAATAATATTCTTCATGGAGATAAACATTCTGAAACTTTTTTATCAGAAATTATAGGTGCACAAGCATTTAAAGATAGACACATAAACATGGAGTCTATGTATGAATATGGATCAAGAAGAGGTTTTTGGAGACTTCATAAATTATTTCAAGAAAAAAAAATACCTATAACAATTTTTGGAGTTGCAATGGCATTGGAAAGAAATCCTGAAGTTTGTAGTGCAATAAAAAATGGAAATTATGAAATCGCCTGCCATGGCTGGAGATGGATTGATTATCAAAATGTAAAAAAAAGTGTTGAGAAAAAAGATATGAAATTAGCTATTAAAACAATAAAAAAAATTTTTGGCGAAAGACCTTTGGGTTGGTACACAGGAAGATGTAGTCCAAATACTAGAGACCTGGTATTTGATGATGGTGGATTTTTATATGACAGCGACGCATACAGTGATGATTTGCCATACTGGGAATATAAAAAAAATAAAAAACAATTAATTATCCCTTATACTTTAGATAACAACGATATGAGATTTGCTACGAATCAAGGATTTAACAGTGGAGATCAATTTTACACATACTTAAAAGATAGTTTTGATGTTCTTTATGATGAAGGAAAAACTAACCCAAAAATGATGTCCATTGGATTACACTGTAGGTTAATAGGTAGACCTGGAAGATTCCAGGCTCTTAAAAAATTTATTGATTACGTTTTAAAATTTGATGATGTATGGATTTGCAAAAGAGTTGATATCGCAAAACACTGGATTAAAAATTATTCAAGCTAAAAAAAATGAAAAAAAATAATATTATTTACTTAAATGGATTAATTGACTTAGCGCAGTCAAGACTGGGTTCTAAAATTGTTTATAAAACTGATGAATTTTTTGCACCTGCTAAAAGAATAATTAACCCTTGGCCAGCTGTATTTAAAGAAGGAGTATTTGATAAACATGGTAAATGGATGGATGGATGGGAAACAAGAAGAAAAAGAACAAAAGGATATGACTATCTAATTTTAAAGTTTGGAAAACCAGGTGTTATAAAAAAAGTAGATATTGATACATCTTACTTTTCTGGAAATCATCCGGATCAAATTTCATTACAGGCCTGTATTAGTAAAAAAAAAATACCTGATAAAAAAACTAAATGGATAACAATTATTAAAAAAAGTAGAACTAAAGCAAATAGACATCATTTTTTTAAAGTAAAAAATAAAAATTATTTTACTCATATAAAGTTAAACATTTTTCCTGATGGAGGAGTGGCAAGGCTGAGAGTTTATGGTTCTATGGAAACTTATAATAAAACTAATAATAAAATTCAAAATTTAACATCTATTATAAATGGAGCAGTTCCAATTGCTTGTAATAATGAACATTTTGGAAGAGCAGAAAATATACTTGCTCCAGGTGTTGGAAAAAACATGGGGGACGGATGGGAAACTAGAAGAAGTAGAGGAAAAAATTTTGACTGGATAATAGTAAAATGTTCATCACCAGGAAAAATTAATAAAATTCAATTAGACACTCATCATTTTAAAGGAAATTATCCAGACAAATGTTCAGTACAAGCAGCCTATATTCCAAATAAAATTTCTGAAAAAAATATTGTTAACATGTCAAAAAGGTGGGCTTATCTTCTTAATAAAATTAAACTTTATGCACATAAAAAACATAACTTTAATAATAAAATAATGAAAAATAAAAAAATAAATTATATTAGAATTAATATTTTCCCAGATGGTGGAATTTCTAGAATAAGAGCCTTTGGAAAAGCAGAATGACTGAAAAAATAATAAAACCAATACCAATAACTAAGGAAAATTTTTCAAAATTTGGAGATGTGATTTCAACAAAAGATATAAATCCTTTGGAAATAAATAATGGATACGCTAAAAGATATGATGGTATAGCCAATCTAAATACCTCTAATGATAATGGTGAAACTACAATTAGCATCTTTTCTGCTTTAAAAAGAAATTTTCCAATGAAAATTGATATGATGGAAAAACACCCTTTAGGAAGTCAGGCATTCATACCAATGAAAGAAACCACCTTTTTAGCTTTTGTTGCGCCTGAAGAAGAAAAACTAAATTTAAATAAAATTGAAGCTTTTATAATTCCGCCCGGTATAGGAATAAATTACAATCCTGGAACTTGGCATTTTCCTTTGATATCTACTGAAGACATGAATTTTCTTGTGGTTGATAGAAAAGGCTCTGGTGATAATTTGGTTATTGAAAACTTAGATAAAGAAAATATTACTCTAAAATACTAAAGCCCGCCGTATAATACGGCGAGCTTTTAATTTTAAACTACTTATTTATTTGCTTCTTCCAGATATTGCCATGTGAATGATAGCACCTAAAGCTGCTCCAATCATCCAAGCATATCCTCCTCCTCCGCCTAAATTAGCGAAGAAATCGTCTAAACCGGCAAATAATATATTTGGCCAAACAGATCCAACTGCAACATAACCTGATATCAACCAAGCTAACATTGCTTTCTGATTAAAACCACCATTGTAATGATATTTCCCGCTTGCTTTATCAGAAAATAAATCATCAACACTAAGTTTTTGATTTTTTATTACATAGTAGTCAACAATCATTATTCCAAATACTGGCGCTAAAATTGCTCCTAACGTATTAACAAATGGAAACATTCCCATTTGTGTAATAACAGCAACCCATAAGCCACCAATAACAAATCCACAAATAGCAGTAATTAATCCACCAGTTCTGAAGTTTATTTTACTTGGTATTAAGTTTGCAAGGTCATACGCTGGAGGTATAAAATTAGCTACCATATTTATACCTACTGTAGCTGCAAAGAATGCAAAAGCTGCAATTAAAGTTAAAAGTAAATTATCTACTTTTGCAACCATTTCTGTTGGTTGTGCAATGTATTCTCCAAATATTGCAATTGTACCACCAGTAATCATTAAAGTTATGAAAGAAAAGAAAATTACGTTTCCTACTAATCCCCATAGGTTTCCTTTTTTCATTTCATCTTCATTTTTAACAAATCTAGCAAAGTCACCAAAGTTAATAACTACTGCAGCAAAGTATCCAACCATAATTGAAAAAACAGCTAGGAAAGCTCCAAATGATCCTAATCCTTCAAATCCACCTGAACGTTCACCACCTGAAAATATTTCTCCAACTTCTGATAATAATCCGCCACCTGCTTTAGCCCATATAGCAATCATTAAAACAACCATAACAATATAAACTGCTGGTCCTGCAAAGTTTAAAAATCTTCTAACAAGATCAATACCTTGCCAAAATAAATAAACTTGGAAAAGTGATACGAAAATAAATGATATCCACATAACACCTGACATTCCAAGTAATACAGGTTCACCTTGTATACCTGTCAAACCAGTTATTAATAATGCTACTGCCGTTGATGCTGCATAAGTTTGAGCACCGTACCAAAACATTGCAACAAGGCCTCTTGCCATTGCTGGAAAGTTTGCTCCAAATACTCCCATGCTTACACGAGCGAACACTGGATATGGAATACCATGCTTAACACTTGGTTTTCCTGATAGGTTAACAAGCCACATTATAAAAAATCCTGCTAATATTAATGCAAGAAATACAGCCCAGCCATTTAAGCCAGAAGCTATAAATAATGATGCCGCCAAAGTATATCCAAATAAACTTTGAACATCGTTAGCCCATACGTTAAAGATTTCGAACCATCCCCATTTTTTCTCAGATCTAGGGGTTGGTGCTAAATCTTTGTTATATAATTTTGAAGATCTACCCATATATCTCCCTCCTTTTTTTTTTTTGAATGATAAGATTTATGAAATTAATTACAAGTTTTTATATGTAATATAAACAATAATCCCATTTTATAAGACTATTTAAGCTTAATTTGAACAGTAGACTATTAATTCCATCCGCCTACAGACTTAACTTCTAAAAATTCTGTTAATCCTTCTTGTCCAGCTTCTCTTCCAATTCCAGAATGTTTGAATCCTCCAAAAGGAGCATCCACCGCTATACCTGCTCCATTAACATCAACCATTCCTGATCTTAATTTTCTTGCAACTCTTTTAACTTTTTCAGGATCTTGAGTTTGAATATAGTTCGTAAGCCCATAAGGAGTGTCGTTAGCAATTGAAATAGCTTCTTCTTCAGTTTCAAAAGGCATTACTGACAATACTGGACCAAAAATTTCAGTTTTTGCAATTTCCATATCATTTTTTACATCTGCAAATACTGTTGGTTTAATATAATAACCTTTGTTTAATCCGTTTGGTTTCCCAGGACCTCCTGCTACTAATTTTGCACCCTCATCAATTCCTTTTTGAATTAAATTTTGAATTTTATTAAATTGAGCTTCAGAAATTACTGGTCCTATATGATCTCCTTCTTTATTTGGATCATCAACTTTAAACTCATTTGCATATTTTTTAAGTCTTTCCACCGCTTCTTTGTACATTGATTTTTCAACAAGCATTCTTGTAGGTGCATTACATGATTGACCAGAATTTCTAAAACATCTTAATGCACCTCTTTCTATTGCTTCCGGGTCAGCATCTTTAAAAATAATGTTAGCACCTTTTCCACCAAGTTCTAAGCTAACTCTTTTAAAATCTTGCGCTGCATTTTTTGAGATTAAAGCTCCTGCCCTAGTAGATCCAGTAAAAGATATCATATTTACATCTGGATGACTTGTTAGAGCGTCTCCCGTTATTGCACCATCTCCATTAACTAAGTTAAAAACCCCAGGAGGAAATTTAGCTTCATCTATCATCTCAGCAAGTATCATGGAAGATAATGGAGCTAGTTCAGATGGTTTTAATATCATTGTGCATCCTGCAGCAATTGCAGGTACCACTTTAAGACAAACTTGATTCATCGGCCAATTCCAAGGTGTGATCAATGCACAAACTCCTTTTGGTTCATATAATATTCTTTGATTTGGAGCATGATCTCCTAATGATTTTTCAAATTCAAAATTTTTTAAATATTTAATAAATGATTTAATGTGACTTGCGCCAGTTCCTGTTTGAAGTTTAGAAGAAAAATCTTTAGGCGCCCCCATCTCAAGAGTAATGGCATCAGAAATATCATTCCACCTTTTTTTATAAATTTCATAAAGTTTTTCTAATAATTTTATTCTCTCTTCTTTTGAAGTAAATCCCCATGAAATAAATGCATTTTTAGCAGCTATAACAGCTGAATGAACATCTTCTTTGCCACCTAGCGAAATTACAGCACAATTTTTTTCAGTTGCTGGATCAATAACTTCTATTTGTTTTTGGTTTATTGGAGCCACCCATTTGCCATTGATATAAAAATTTTTCTTTTCAAGCATACAGAACAAATATCCTATTGTTGTTTTTTTGCAAATAGATTTGTTAATTCATAAACTATAGTTGCAGCTGCTAAAGACGTAACTTCAGCATGATCATATGCTGGAGATACTTCAACAACATCAGCAGAAATTAAATTTAGTCCTGAAAGACCTCTTAAAACATTTACCATTTCTCTCGTAGTCATTCCTGCAATTTCCGGTGTTCCAGTTCCAGGAGCAAAAGCGGGATCTAATACATCTATATCTATTGATAAATATAAAGGATTGTTTCCTACTCTATTTCTTATTCTTTCTGCAATTTTATCAATTCCTTGAGTTTGAAATTCGTCACAATGAATTATTTTAAACCCAAAACTTGCATCATTTTTAAGATCGTCTCTACTATATAAAGGTCCTCTTATACCAACGTGCATTGAAGCATCATCTAAAAATAAATTTTCCTCTCTAGCTCTTCTAAAAGGCGTTCCATGAGTAAAAGGTGCTCCAAAATATGTGTCCCAAGTATCTAGATGTGCATCAAAATGAACTAAAGCTACTGGTCCATTGTTTATTTTATTTACGGCTTTTAGTAGAGGAAAAGCAATTGTGTGATCACCTCCCATGCTTATAATTCCTCCTACTTTATTTAATAATTCAACAGCACCTACTTCAATTTGTTTTATGGCTTCTTCAATATTAAATGGATTGCATGTTATGTCACCTGCATCAGCCACTTGTTGTTCAACAAATGGTTCACTGTCATAGTTTGGATGATAATTAGTTCTTAAGTGTTTTGAAGCTTGTCTTATACTCTGTGGACCAAATCTTGCACCAGGTCTATAGCTTGTTCCTGCATCAAATGGAATTCCTACAATTGCTACATCACATTTTTCTACATCTCTTAGTTCTGGTAACCTTGCAAAAGTTGAAGGTCCTGCAAATCTAGGAACTTTTGTTCCGCTAACTGGCTGTATTATTTTTTTATTTTTTTTCAAAGTATGTTTATTTAACCATAACTTTTTCCTTTAAGAAAGCTTTACATTGGAAAGGAATGCGCAAATTTTACTGGAATAGCTGGACATGATCACCAACATTAATTTTTCCATCATCTAAAGTTTTTAAATATACTCCCATGTCAAAATGATTATAAGTTTTTTTTAGAGATTGGAGTAAGTTTAAAGAATTATCAACAGTTTTTGGTTTTAAATTTATTGCTACACATCTAGGGATGTTTTTTTCAACTTTAAAAGAAATGTTATTAATTTTAATTGTTTTTCCTATCCAGTTCCGTTCTTCGTGTGCATCTAGTTCATCAATATAAAAATTTCCTCTAAATCTTTGAAACTCAACTTTCTCATTAATTTTTTTTTCAAAATCTTTAACACTATTAAGATTTATTAAAGATATTGAGTTAAAAATATTGTTTGAATGTGAAGTGTCAAAAAATGGAAATTCAATATTATTTAGAAGAAAAATAGGTTTTACTAAAGAGTTTTCTAATTCGTTTAATTTTTCAGAAAGTTTGCTTCTATCTTCGTTAATATCTGTGGAAATTGCAATTAGCTCTTTTTCTTTAAGATTTAAAGAAAGCTTATTTTTATTATATGTAAAGTTATATTTATTTAATGCAGGTGAATTTTTTAAAGTTAATAAATTATTTAACTTTCTTTCGTTTGGATTTTTTTCCATAGACTTTGCTTTTTCGAAGTTAACACCTCTTGAAAATGCAAATATTCTATCATTGGTAATACCTAGATCTTTTTTAACATTACAAGTTTCAATACTTTGAAATGACAAAGTTTTAACAGGACAATAATAAATGGATGAAATTGAACAACTCATGTCATTAATATTTACCTTTTTTTATTGCCCCACTGTAAAATATTTTTGATAGTTCGTCTTTTGCCTTATTCCAAGATAATATATCTTCTTTTGCCATAAGTTCTTGGGGAATGTTAGAATACTGGTGGTATTTATGAGTATCTTCTCCTCTTGCCTTTTGAACATAAATTTTTCCAAGAACTTGGTCAACATTACTTCCGATATAGCTTTGAATCACAAAACCTATTCTTCTATCATTACTTTTGTTTAAACCTGAACCATGAACTACGGTTGGGTGATGTAATGACATTTGTCCTGCTTCTAAAACAACGGGATCTGTTTCTTCTAGAGGTACATTTTCTATTGTTTGTCCTCTTGTAAGTAAATTATTTTCATCAAATTTTTGCTCATGATGTATTAAATTTTTCTTATGTGAACCAGGCCACATTCTCATACATCCATTTTTTTCATTCGCGTCAGTTACTGAAATCCACGCAGTTACCCAATTATGAGGTTCGAGACCAATATATTTTGCATCTTGATGAAAACTTACAAAACCTTTTTCATGAGGATTTTTTATAAAAAGTGTTGTTCCACAAATAAGAATATTTTTACCAATAATACTTTCAACCGCATCTAGTATTTTATTATTTAGACATACCTTGTTCAAAACAGGAGAAATTAAATGCAAATAATTACGTCCTATTCCTTCAATAGCATTTGGCCATTTTTCTTCTATAATTTCAATTTCTTGTCTAATCTCGTTGGCCTCTTGTTTTGACAGAACGTTAATTGGAGCAATGTAACCATTTTTATTATAGAAATTTATCTGCTGCTCAGACAGGCTTGTCATTTTAATTTACTAAAAGTTTTCCTGTATTTAAAGTATGTTTAATTCTCTCTTGTGTTTCTTTTGTTTCTATTAATCTCATAAACGATTCCAATTCTAATCTATATAATTCATCTTCAGACAGTGTTTTTTCAATTGTTGTATCACCACCACTTAAAACATTTGCTAATTCTTTACCAACTATCATGCCATGATCCAATATAACTTTTTCATTATATAATTTTTCCAAAACTTTTATCATTTTTTCTTTAAGATACTTTCCAGATAATCTAAATGTACATTCTTTCGGAGGTGTAAAATCACTGTTTTGTTCTATTATTTTTTTTGAAATTTCAAATAAGCTGTTTCTGTTCATTACCTTCTTGTCTTCTTTTCTTAAAAATTTTAGTAGTTCAGCTTCAACTGTTGAAGTTGCTGTTGTTCCATAACCTATAATATTAAATACTTTTAAAGGAGCAAAATCAGGATCTGCTTTAGCTTCAGCTGTTTGAAACCATCTCCACAAAACTTCTTTGCATCCTCCGCCAGCTGGCACAAGACCTACTCCAGTTTCAACTAATCCCATTACAATATTTGTATGCGATACTACAAAATTTGATTGAATAGCTACCTCTTCACCTCCTCCTAAAACTAAACCAGATGGAGCTGAAATCACAGGATGGTCTGAATATTTTAAATGCTTACAAGTTTCTTGAAAATATTTAATAAATTTTTCGATAGATTTAAAATCACCTTTGTCAGCAAAGTTCATTGTATAAGTTAAATTTACACCTGCAGAAAATTGCATACTTTCATTTATAATTATTAGAGGTTTGTCAGTTGCATTTTTTAATGCATCCATAGAATCATAGTCTAAAGCGCAGGCTTTTGTGGTAAACTCGACAATATTAAAATCTTTAAACCTATAAATTTCTGCAGATTTATTTTTATCTACTTTAATTGCTTTCGGTTTGATTTTTCCTAACGTTTCAATATCTGTATACAGTTGTCTTTCACCATAAAAATTTTCATCTTTTGTTTTTGATAAATTTTCTAAGAATTGATTATTTTCAAAACTATCAATACGATTAAAAAAATTTTTAACTCCAATTGATTTTAACATCTCAAATGGTCCCATTGCCCAGTTAAAACCAAGCCGCATAGCCTCATCAATATCGTTAAATTTATCTGTAATACCGGGAACTAACGATGATGCATATTTTATTATCTGCGAAATCACTGACCATGCATATTCACCATATTTGTCTTTTCTGTCTATTAGCAAGTTTAAATTTACAGTTTCAATACCAAGATCAATTTTTTTTGAAGGCAAGTACTCACCTGTTTCAAGATTAATTGCCTCTAATATTTTTTGATTTTTTTGTTTATTCATTCTATAAAAACCACCTTTACCTTTTCTTCCTGTGTAGCCAGTTTGAATTAATTTTGTAATTAGTGGAATTTCTTTAGCGATAACCTGAAAAGGATCATTTTTTGAAAGCTCTTTTATAAAACTTTTTAAAACATCAGACATTAAATCTATACCAATTAAATCATAAAGACCAAAAACTCCTGTTTTTGGTATGCCCATTGGTCTTCCAAAAACTGCATCTGCTTCCTCAATAGATAGTTTCATTTTAAAAGCTTCAGTCATTGCAACTTGCATAGCAAAAACTCCTACTCTATTTCCTAAAAAACCTGGAGTATCCTTGCAAATAATTGCCCCCTTGCCTAATTCTTGTTCACAAAATTTTTTTAATGACTTAATTTTTTTAAGATCATTATTATCATTTTTAACAATTTCTAATAAACCCATATAACGGACAGGATTAAAGAAATGTGTAATACAAAAATCCTTTTTTTGATCATCGTTTAATTTTTCAGATAAAATTTTTATAGGTATTGATGAAGTATTAGATGAAACGATTGCACCTGGTTTTCTTGACTTAAAAATTTTTTCATAAATATTATGTTTAACATCTATTCTTTCAACAACAGCCTCTACTATCCAATCTGCATCTTTAACTACGTCAAAATCATCATCTATATTTCCTACATTAATATTATTTATTTTTGATTTATCTATTAATAATGGTGGTCTAGATTTGTGTATTCGATCTCTAGCTTTTTCTGAAATTTCTGTTGTTAAGTCTAATAATGTTACAGGAACATTTGCATTGCATAAATGAGCGGCTATACCACTTCCCATTGTTCCTGATCCAATTACTACAACTTTTTTTATTTCCATAAATGAAATGATTTTTAACTTATAATAGTTTGTCTGAAAATGATAAAATTTATCTTTGTTTAATTCCTCTTAATCTTTCAGATCTTCTTCTTAACAACTCAACAGTTGTTAATAGGGCTATTGATAATGCTACTAAACACGTTGCCATACATAAAATAACAGGACTGGTTTCTTGACGAAGTCCTGCCCACATCTGTTTTGGTATGGTTATTTGTTCAACGCTACCAACAAACATAACAATTACAACTTCATCAAAAGATGTAATAAAAGCAAATAATCCTCCAGAAATTACTCCAGGAAGAATTAGAGGCATGATAACTTTAAAAAATGTTCGCAGTGTATCTGCACCTAAACTTTGAGATGCTCGAATTAAATTTGTGTCAAAACCAGTTAAAGTAGCTGTAACTGTGATTACAACAAATGGTGTTCCAAGAGCGGTATGTGCAAGAATTAATCCTAGATAGGTGTGGGTTAATCCAATTTTTGAGTAGAAAAAAAACATTCCTGCTGCAGTTATGATTAGTGGAACAATCATAGGTGAAATTAATATAGCCATAAGAACTGCTTTAAATGGCATATGCGGTCTACTTAAACCTAATGCAGCAACAGTACCTAGTGCAGTCGCAAGCAGTGTAGCAACAATTCCAATAAAAAAACTATTTCTTGTTCCTAACATCCATTTATCAGTAACGACTGTTGTATCTCCTATGCTGCTAATACCAACCATTTGTCTGTACCATCTAAGAGACCAAGCTTCCGGCTCAAGGTTCATAAATTCTCTTGTAAATTCAAAAAATGGTGATGCACTGAATGAAAGTGGAAGAATTATAAAAATTGGTGCGATTAAAAAGAAAAAGACTAAACCACAATAGGTTAAAAAAGAATAATAACCTACTTTTTGTCCGGTTGTTGCATATGCAGGTAAAGCCATAGTTATCCTAATTTAATATTTTCTATTCCTACTATTTTATTATAAGCCCAATACAAAACAGTCATCATCGCTAAAAGTATAGCTCCTAATGAAGCGCAAAGTCCCCAATTCAAAGTTGTTTTTAAATGATAAGCAATCCAATTTCCTACCATTTGTCCATCTTTACCACCTACAAGCTCAGGAGTGATATAGTATCCAATGGCAATTATAAATACGAGTAAGCATCCTGCGCTAACTCCTGGAATTGAATTTGGCATATAAATTTTATAAAATGCATGCATTGGAGAAGCCCCAAGATTTAAAGCTGCCCTCATATATGTTGGTGAGATAGTTTTCATTACACTATATAAAGGTAAAACCATAAAAGGCAGTAAAATTTGTGTCATCACTATTACAACTGCTGTTTGATTGTACATGAGTTGGAAGCGGTTCTCATCTGCAATCAAATTTGACATAACCAATAGGTTATTAAGAACACCTTTTTGTTGTAACATGACCATCCAGGCAACAGTTCTAACTAGCAATGAAGTCCAAAAAGGTAATAAGACACATATCATTAAAAGATTGCTATATTTCATTGGTAGTGTCGCAAGCAAATATGAAATAGGATATCCTAAAAGCAAGCAAAACAATGTAACTAAAAGACTTACCTTAAAAGTTTTAATCCATGTTTTGTTATAAATACGTCTATTTTCTTTTTGTTGAACTACATTTTTGTTTGAATCGTATTTTAAATCAACAGCATTTAAATAATATCCCATAGTTGTAGGATCTACCATTTGTCCAATCGCTAACCAATATTCAGGGTCTCCCCATTTTTTATCAATTGCAATCATTTGCTCTTTGTAAGGACCTTCTTCAATTTTTTTAAATTTTCTTTTAGATTTTTTTAATAAACTTTTCCAACCGGATTTAGAATAATTCATTCTGGTGCTTGCTTTACCAACGCTATAGCCTTCGCTATTCTTTAATTCAAAAAACATTGTTTTGTATACTTCTTCAGAAGGAAGACCTTGTCTGTCCCATTTTTTATAAACCTCAAAAGTTTTTGGGAAAACTGTATTAATTTGTCTGTCATCAACACTCCGAGCTAACATGTCACCGATTGGAACTAAAAATGTAATTAATATAAATGCTAAAAGTGGAAGCACTAAAAGAAATGCTCTTATTTTATTTATACGTTCTGCTTTTTTAAGACTAACTTTTAATGGAATACCATCAGTTGTTAATATTGGACCTGTTGATGTTTGTGCTTGATTCATAAAATTATTTTATACAATAAAATTATTATACAATAAAAAAAAAGGCGAGATAAAAATCTCGCCTTTTTTAAATTATATAACGAATTATTAGCTACCTTTCCAAGCACCAAATCTTTCGTGAACTTCAGCTCCGTTATCAGCCCACCAAACAGGGTCTCCTATAACAGCTCTTTTTAGAACTTTTGGAGTAGTAGGCATGTGAGGTAAAATATCAATATTACCACCTTCTTTTACGAACCAAGGTTCGCCTTTTTTGATAATATCAATACTAGATTTTCTCATAGGACCGTATGGAATGTATTTAGCTTGTTCAGCATTCGATTCTGCAGACGAAGCGTGAGCCATAAACTCAAGTGCTTCAGCTTCATTTCCACCTTTGATTGCTACAAGATATTCTTGTTCAAGAACTGTAGCGTCCCAAATGTATTCGAAGTTTTTACCTTCAGAAAGGATAGCAGCACCAATTCTACCATTGTATGCTAACGCCATAACAACTTCACCGCTTGATACTAATTCAAGTGGTTTAGAACCTGCTGACCAAAATACAACATGATCTTTAATTGTATCTAGTTTTGCAAATGCTCTGTCTATTCCTTCAGGAGTACTCATTACATCGTATACTTTGCTTGCTTTAACTCCGTCAGCAACTAGTGCCATTTCGATTAAAGCGTTTGCCCAAGTATGTATTCCTCTTTTTCCTGGAAACTTTTTAACATCAAAGAAATCTTTAATGTTTTTTGGTTTTTTTCCTGGGAACGCTGCTTTGTCATAAAATGCAGTGTAAGCCCAAAAAATTTGCGGAACAACACATTCAGAAACTGGCGGTACAACTAAGTCGTTTAAAAACTCACTTTGGTCTACTTTTGCAAATAAACCTTCGTCGCATCCTGTGATCGCTTGGTCTGGAAGTACGTCTACTACATCCCAAGTTACATTTCCTGCTTCTACTTGTGCTTTGATTTCTCCAAGACCACCGTTGTAGTTTTCAACAGTAATTGAAGAACCTTTGTCATAAGTGTCTATGTAAGCTTTTTGTTGGCTGGCTGTATAAGCACCACCCCAAGAAACGAAAGTTATATCCGCTATTGCAGATCCAACAAACGCCATTGAGATTAAACCAAAAAAAGCTGCTTTGATTGCTTTTCTCATTTATTTTCCCCTTTAAATTAAATTTAATTTAAGTTTTAAAGGCGAAAGTAAAACATAATTGCTTAAAGACTGCAAAAAGTTTTTTTTATTGATTTTGCTTAAATTAATTAGCTTAATTGAGGTCTAAAGCTCTAGAATCAGAAGCTTTCCAAGACAATTTGACTGTTGCACCTTCTTTTAAGTTTGCTCCCTTATAAGAATTTGGAACTTTAACTATAAATTGATCGTTTCCACAAACTTCGACACGGGATCTTATATGGTCACCTAAATATATTAATTCTTTCACTTTTGCTTCAAAATTATTTTCAAAATTTTCTGATGAGTTAATAGCAACTCTTTCTGGTCTCAATGAAACTAAAGAACCATCGCCATTATTATTTACATTTATTTTTAAAGCCTGAACATCGTCTCCAGACTCTGTAGTAATAATACAATTTTCTCCATTAATTGATTTCACTTTTCCTTTTAGTTGATTATTCTCTCCAATAAATTGTGCAACAAAAGAACTATTTGGCTTTTCATATAAAACATCTGGAGAAGAAATTTGTTGAATCTTTCCATCATTAAAAACTGCAATTCGATTTGACATTGTTAAAGCTTCGCTTTGATCATGAGTTACATAAACAACTGTAATTCCAATTTTTTCATGAATATGTTTAATTTCATATTGCATTTGTTCTCTTAAATTTTTATCAAGAGCTCCAAGTGGTTCATCCATTAAAACTAATCTTGGTTCGAACACTAAAGATCTAGCTAATGCAACACGTTGTTGTTGTCCTCCAGATAATTGTAAAGGCATACGATTTCCAAAATCTTGTAATTCAACCATTGAAAGTGCATTTCCAACTTTTTCATCTATTTCAGATTTTTGCATTTTTCTAACTTCAAGTGGGAACGCTAAATTTTCTTTTACAGTCATGTGAGGAAATAAAGCATAGTTTTGAAAAACCATTCCTATGCCTCTTTTATTTGGTGGAATACTACTTATTGGATTTCCATCCAAATAAATTTCTCCACTCGTTGGAGTTTCAAAACCAGCCAACATCATTAAAACAGTTGTCTTACCTGATCCAGATGGTCCTAACATTGTTAAAAACTCACCTTTTGGGACATCAAGATTTAAATCTTTAACGACCAGTATTTCGCCATCGTAACTTTTATCTACCTTCTCGAATTTTACGAAACTATCTTTTTGAGACATGCATATTTAAAACATTAGACAAAGATTAATTCAAGTATTAATTAATGATTAGTTCATATAGTTATTTTTGCTATATTTTTCATATTGATTGTTCTTTAATTAATTTTTTAAGACGTGGGATCATAACTTTTGGTGCTTGCATTGATGGATATATTTTTTGTACTTCTTTATAACTTTCAATAGCTTTTTTATAATTTTTTAACTTAGTTTGAACTAAACCTTGTCCAGATAAAGCTCCAAAGTGTCTTTTTTCAAACTTAAGCACTTCGTTTATATCATTTTGTGACTGTTCGTACCTTCCCATTATATAAAGAACAGTTGCACGCTTATTCCAAGCTTCAGGCCATTTAGGATCCTCTAAAATTATCTGTGAAAAAAGTCCATAGGCTTTACTTAATTTGCCTTGATTTATTAATAATGAACCTTGGGCTAATAATTCTGTTAATCTATAACCTCTTCTATCATCAGATGGATGAGTTATCCAAATTTTCCATATTTTGCTTTCTATTTCCGCGGCCTTTGTATTTTCACTGCTTTTTAGTTGTTTAAAAAGATTGTTTAATTCATTATCTCTTTTTTCAGCGCTAACATTGCTAAATATTAACAAACTTAGAATAATGATTTGTAAAAGTTTTTTCATAATTTCTATTTAGCTTTTTCTAAATAATGTTTAAAAGCTTTGCTTCTAATATCAATTCTGAAAGTATCAAATTGATTAATATCTTTTATTGGAGAATCAATTTGATTAGTTGCTTTGTCCATATTGTAACATGATAAAATAATTTTTCCTTCATCTTTAAAATCAAACGAAATACTAGTTACTATACTTTTTCCAGATTGATTTGGTTCTTGAAAAATTTTTCTTGGATTGTAAGCAACCTTGTATAATTGTTTCTTTCCTTGCTTGGTATTTTTAAATAATTTCGATATATCTAAAGCTACAGCATCTAGTTCTTTGTTACATTTATCATGATCGTATTTCTTTTTTACCACTATTCCAACTAACCCTTCGATTATAAAATCATCACCATTATTTTTGTAACTTATTTTAAACCAGTCATAAATATCTTTGCCCGATAAAAGTGAAGTTGAATACTCTTTATAACTATAATTAAACCAATCAAGCTCGCTATCTTCTAGTTGAGATTCAGTAAAATAATCTAAAGCACTATCTCCAATGCTTATATTTTCAATCTTAAAATTTTTAATATTATCTGAATGAACGCTTGTACTTAACAAAAAACCCAAAAATACAATCCCTAAAATTTTTTTCATTACCCTTTGATATGTAACTCACCAGGGAATTTATAAAAATTCTCAGCTCCATTTTCCGAAACTCTAATTGATTCACTACTTTCAACTCCCCACTCTCCAAACTGCATTACTGCTATCATATGAAAACAAACATTTTTTTGTAAAACAGTCTTGTCATCTTTTTGAATATTGAGTGTATGTTCACCCCAATCTGGAGGATAACCTATGCCTATTGAATAACCTGTTCTAGATTTCTTTTCTATTCCATATTTATCCAAAACTTTCCAAAAAGCTTGAGCTACATCATCAGCAGTGTTTCCGGGTTTTGTTGCATCAATACCTGCTTGAAGTGCTTCTCTTGTTCTTTTCATTGTATCTATTTTTTTTTGATCAGGCTTTCCTAGCAAAACTGTTCTTGCCATGGGACAATGATATTTTTTATATACTCCAGATATTTCAATAATTGATGCTTCTCCTTCTACGAATTTATCGTCTGTCCAAGATAAGTGTGAAGCTGATGTTCCTTTTCCGGTTGGTATCAAAGGTACAATTGATGAATAATCTCCACCATGTTCTTTGGTTCCACTTATTAAAGCTGAATATATTTTTGCAACAGCATCACATTGTCTTACTCCAGGGTTAATTGATTCAAATGCAGTTTTCATTCCTAGCTGAGTAATTTGAGATGCTATTTTCATAAATTTTATTTCTTCATCTGATTTAACTAATCTCACCCAGTTAACTAATCTCTCACAATCTTTAATTTTAGCATCAGGCAAACCATTTTTTAATTTTTCATGAGAGTAAGCTGTAAAATAATGGCTATCCATTTCCACGCCTATACTTAGTTTGTCCCATTTTCTTTCCTTTATAATTTCTATTAATCTATCGTAAGGATGTATTGGCCAAACATGGATGTATTTTTCATCGTAAACAATAATATTTTCATCTTTTAAATAAGTTTTTATGTAGGCTCCTCCTGCGTCTTGTGCTCTAACAAAACACAAAGGTTCTTCTGCATTAACATGAACTATTACACACTGGGCATAGTAAAATGACCATGCATCGTAACCTGTAAGATAATTCATGTTATTTGTGTCTTGAGAAATTAACAAATCTATACCTTTCTCTTGCATTGATTTTTGAACTTTTTTAAGTCTTTCTTTGTACTCTTCTTTTGAAAATAACATGATTAATTACTTAAAAATAATTTTCCAAAACCATTAATTGGCTCAGTTTTTTTTATATTTTGTAAAGTATCCCAAATTAAAACCTGATTACTAGATAAAACTATTTTGTTTAATTTTTTTTCTAATTTATCAACAATATTTAAAGCTGGTAAATTTGTACAAGAAAGAAAAACTGCTTCCGCTTCTCCTAAATCCATTTTTGTAATAACTTCAAACAAATAGTCAGGATCAACTTTTGCAATATCATTATCATACAAAATATCAAAATATGAATTTGACGTAACAATAAAATTTTCCTTTTTAAAATAATCTACTACATCATTGTTTAGTTTTTCTGAATAAGGTGTAAAAATTGATACTTTTTTAACATTCATTTTTCTAAGAGCGTTAACGGCAGCTGAACTTGGTGTAACAACCTTTGCTTCTGGCTTTGCTAAATTAATTTTATTTTTAATTGAACCATATCCTGAAGCAATTGTTCCTGACGTGCAACCATATACAACACAATCTAGTTTTTCATCAGGAAGTATATCTTTGGAAACTTCTGTTACATTTTCTGCCATCTTAATAAGATTTTCTTTGGTTAATGGGTAATAACTTCGAATACGATTTACAAACAGATCTATCTTCATGTTTTCAATAATTTTTTTGAAATCTTTTTCAATCATAAAATCAGTTGATAATGCTATCAATCCTACTTTAGAATTAATTCCTGAGTTGAATTTTGGAGCTATCTTTATTGAATTCATTTAATATCTTATAATATAGAATAAAAAATGAATATATAATTTAATTTTATTTAATCAAAATTAAATATTCTTATGGAAAGGATATAATGAAAATAGGATTTATTGGCTTGGGAAATGTAGGTGGAAAGCTCGCTGCAAGTTTATTAAGAAATAAATTTGATTTAACTGTAAAAGACATAGAAACAAAATTAACAAATAATTTAAAAAATAAAGGAGCAAAAGTTTCAAATAGTGCGAAAGAACTAGCTGAACAAACCGATTTAATTATTACCTGCCTTCCTTCTCCTGAAATATGTGCAGAAGTTATGGAATCTCATGATGGAGTTATTAATGGACTTTCAAAAAATAAAATATGGTTAGAAATGAGCACAACAGACGAGTCCGAAGTTAAAAGACTGGGTAAACTGGTTATGGATAAAAAAGCTATCCCTTTAGACGGCCCAGTTAGTGGAGGATGTCATAGGGCTGCAACAGGCAATATTGCTATTTTTGTTGGAGGAGAAAGAAAAGGTTTTGAAAAAATTTTACCAATTTTAACTACCATGGGTAGAAAAATTTTACACACAGGAGAACTTGGAACCGCGTCTATCTTAAAAGTAATTACTAATTATTTAGCTTCTGTTCATTTAGCAGCTCTTGGTGAAGCTTGGACTGTTGCAAAAAAATCAAAATTAAATCTTAATAAAACTTATAAAGGAATAGCAGTTTCATCTGGAAATTCTTTTGTTCATGAAACGGAAAGTCAGGTAATATTAAATGGTTCTTACAATATAAATTTTACAATGGATTTAGTTCAAAAAGATATGAATCTTTTTAATGAACTTTCTAAAAAATTAAAGACACCATTAGAAATATCACCTTTTGTATTAGATATATTTAAAGATGCTCAAAAAAAATATGGCCCTAGAGCTTGGTCGTCAATGGTGGTAAAAAGACTTGAGGATAAATTTGGTTTGGATTTTAGAACTGGTGGTTTTCCAGGTGAATTGATAGATAATGAAAAAGAAGAAAAAGGGTATGAAATATAATTATGAATAATGAATTGTTACGCCCCATTAGTACTGAAGAAATTGATATTTATCATAGTGACGGTGTTGTACCATTGAGAGGAATGTTCGATAAGGACTGGATTGAACTTTTAAATAAAGGTCTTAATGTTAATTGTGAATCTCCAACTGAACGTTCGCGTATATGGAATAAAGATGACGCAGGACATACCATGTTTTATGACACTTTAGCTTGGAGAGAAATTGAAGAATATAAAAAGTTTATTTTCGACTCTCCGGCTGCTCAAATTTGTGGTCGATTGATGAAGGCAAAAACCGTTCATTATTTCTTCGATGCAGTATTCGTGAGATCTCCTGGTACTAAATTTGAAACTCCTTGGCATCAAGATGAGCCTTATTGGTCTATAGAAGGTTATGACGCATGCACTCTTTGGATGCCGTTAGTGCCAGTTAAGCAAAAAAATTGTTTGTCATTTGTGCCAGGTTCACATCTTTTTAAATCTGTTTTTAATCAAAAAAATTTTGGTGAACTTACTGGTAATCCTAAAGATCAAGTCGACTTTTCTAAAGTAGCTGACCAAGAATTTCCAGATATCAATGCAGACCCTGAACGCTTTGGTGTGGTGAGCTGGGAATTGCAGCCAGGTGATTGTATCGCCTTCAATGGTCGAACTATGCATGGAGGTTCGGGAAGGCTAGATGATGACACTAGTTTAAAAGTTTTTACCACTAAGTGGATGGGTGATGATGTGCGTATTAAGTTTCGTAATTACGGAATGGATCCAGATTTTAGTTCTGTAATGATCAAAAAAGGTTTAAAATCTGGTGACCGACCTAGTACGGACATGTATCCATTAGTATGGAGTAAAAAATAATTTAAAATGCTTGAGAAAAGAGATTTTTATATAAATGGAAAATGGGTCAAACCTTTTAAATCAAATGACTTTGAAGTAATTAACCCATCTAATGAAGAACCTTTTGCTATCATTTCTCTAGGAGCTAAAGAAGATACCGAAGCAGCAGTAAAATCTGCAAAAGAAGCTTTTGTTAAATGGAAAGAAACTTCTAAAGAAGAAAGAGTAAATCTTTTAGAAAAATTACTCAAAATATACAAAAAAAGGTTTAATGAATTAGTTGAAGCACAATCAATAGAGATGGGAGCTCCAATTGATTATTCAAAATCAGATCAAACTGCAGCAGGACAGTCACATCTAGAAGATTTTATATTAAGACTAAAAGATTTTAAATTTGAGGAACATTTTGACTCAAAGTCTAACAATCACATATGTTACGAGCCTATTGGAGTTTGTGGTTTAATTACACCATGGAATTGGCCAATTAATCAAATAGCATTAAAAGTATTTCCAGCTTTTGCAACTGGATGTACTATGGTTCTTAAACCACCTGAGATAGCACCAATTTCACCAATGTTATTTGCTGAAATGGTACACGAAGCAGGTTTTCCAAAAGGAGTTTTTAATTTGGTTAATGGAGATGGTGCTGGAGTTGGAACACAAATTTCAGGTCATCCAGATATTGATATGATTTCTTTTACTGGTTCAACAAGAGCAGGAAAGCTTATTTCAAAAAATGCTGCTGATACAACTAAAAGAGTTTGCTTAGAACTAGGTGGTAAAGGCGGAAACATAGTTTTTGCAGATTCATATCCTAATGCAGTAAGAGATGGGGTTAGAAATGTAATGAGTAATTCTGGCCAAAATTGTGATGCTCCAACGAGAATGCTTGTTGAAAAATCTATTTATAAAAGAGCCGTGAAAGAAGCAACTGATGAAGCAAATAAAATTAATGTAGATCTTGCTTCAAAAAAAGGAGATCATATTGGCCCTGTAATTTCAAAAACTCAGTACGATAAAATAGTTGATTTAATTAAAATTGGAATTGATGAAGGAGCAACACTGTCAGCAGGAGGTCCAGATCGTCCAAATAACTTAAGCAAAGGTTATTTTGTTAAGCCAACCATATTTTCTGATGTAACAAATGATATGCAAATTGCAAAAAAAGAAATTTTTGGACCAGTTCTTTGTATAATTCCATTTGAAACAGAAGAAGAAGCAATTAAAATTACAAATGATACGGAATACGGACTTGGAAACTACATTCAAACTGAAGATAAAGAAAAAGCAAAAAGAGTTGCTAAAAAATTAAGGTCGGGATTAGTCTACATAAATGGAAACTCGCTTGATCCTGGAACACCGTTTGGTGGATATAAACAATCAGGCAATGGACGTGAAGGTGGTATCTGGGGGCTAGAAGAGTTTCTAGAGGTAAAAACAATTACTGGATGGAAACAGTAATTGTTAATGGTTCAACTGTTAATCCATAGAGGGATTGTAAATAAACAATATAAAGAAAATCTTCTTAAATCATTTAAACAGTCATTTAAAAAAGGTTATGGAATTGAAACTGATATCCATGCCACAAAAGATCATCAATTTATTTGCTTCCATGATTTTACCTTAAATAGAATTTTTAAAAGAAAAGAAAGTGTGAAAAATATGGAATATTCTAAAATTAAAAAAATAAGCTTTCAAAATAAAAAACCAATTCCACTTTTAAAGGATTTGCTTAAAACTTCAAAAAATAAATATCCTTTATTTATTGAAATAAAACCAACTTTTTCAAAAAAACTTTTATTAAAATTATTAAAAGAAACATCTAAATTTTCAAAATGTGTATTTATTTCTTTCAAACATAAAAATATTTACAATTTGCTAAAAATAAAAAGTAATACGAAAGTAGGTCTATCTTTTTCACCTTCTACAAGTGCCAAAACAATCATTAAAAAATCAAACAATAAAAAAATTGATTGTTTAATCTTAGATAAGTTTTTTTTAAAAAATAAAAGTATTAAAGATTTGAAAATTAAAAAATATTATTACACAATTAAAACAAAATCAGAATTTAAAAAATATAGTAAAAATAATAATTTGATATTTGAGAATTTATAAAATTATTTTTTTAAATAATTTAATCTTCCAATAATTTCATCTCGATCCATATAGTAACCTTGAAGATGTCTGTGACCTGAGTTTGGATCAAATTCAGTTCTTCCATGTAAAAGTCTTCTATTATTAAAACAAAATATATCTCCCGCTTCTAATCTAAATTTAACTACAAATTTATCATCATGTAAAAGATTACCAAATCTATGATGAGCTTTGTAAACTTTTTCCATAACATCTGGGTGACAATCTAGAGCATCCATAGTAGCAACACTAAATCTTATATCATTATAATCACCATCTTTAGTTAAAGAAATTGCTGGAGCATGAAAACTTCTATGTGAAACCTGTGTGTAATCTTTGTCTCTAAATTTAAGTGGTACATTAACCAAAGTTTCAAAAATTTCTTTTTCATTATTTTTTAAATAATCTGCAACCGTAAATGCATCAACTACTGAAGAATCTCCACCTTTCGCAGAATTAATTAAACAGTGAAGAAACTGATAACCTGGTGGGTTTTCGAACCAAGGTAAGTCCACATGATTTCTTAAACCGTGCGCTGTGTAAGCTGAATTATTTGGTTTTGGAACATTTATAACTTCAAATGGTGTTTTAAAAAAAGTTTCTCTTGTATGACTTATTCTATTTAAAACTGGAAATGCAGACTCTTTTTCTGTTGGCGCATTTTTAACAATTGCAATTCCTTTATAATGTAACAGTTCTAACCATTTTATCAAACCTTCATCAGAGCCAATTATTTCACCATGTTCTATAGTAATAGACTTTAAATTTTTTTGTAAAGAACTGTCCCATAGTTGATAAGGGGAAACATATTCTTTATTGTTGTTTATAGTATAGCAATTTTTCCTAAGCCATTCTTGTTCGTAGAAACTTGTGTGATTGCCTTCACTCCATTCTATTTCTAATTTACCTTCGTTATTAATTTTGTATGTTTTGGGTTCTATATTCGTTGAAATTTCAAGTATATTAAACATTCTGTGCCTTGAGTCTTTATCATGTGCGGTTGGACAATTATCTCTTAACCATAAAAAATTAAAATTACTTTTTTCTCCGTCGCTCCATTCAATATTTAATGCTGAGCCATTTTTTGAAACTTTAGAAATTTCTATTGTCATAAATTAATTGTTATTTTATTTAAATTTATTTTCAATTCAATTTATAATTGAATCTAAACACTATATAATGTTTTTTTCCTTACTTTATTGACACATGTCAATTCATTAATGGTTGTATTTTATCTCATATCAAGTTTTAATACGCGCAGTTTAAACTAATAATGGAGGGAATTTCATGAAATTTCTTAGAAACTTAATACTTTCATTTGTATTTGCAGGAGCAATGACTCTAACTACTACTAGTGCTAACGCTGGATGTGGTAAAGTACATTTGGGAGACTTTGACTGGGATAGTGCTAACATTCATACTGCTATTGCAGGTTATATTCTTGAAAAAGGATATGGCTGCGAAGTAGAATCAACAAAGGGAAGTACTACTCCGATAATGGCGGCCCTATTTGATCAACAAATAGATATTGTTACTGAAGTTTGGAGAGACAATCTTGTTCAGTTGATTGAAGACAACTTAGCTAAAGGAACTATCATTGAGCTTGGTATTAACACTCCTTCATCTACTCAAGGATTTTATGTAGATAAACCAACTGCTGACAAGTATGGTTTAAAATCTGTTGAGGATATGAAAAGTGCTGAAATAGCGGCATTGTTTGCTGATCCAGAAGCTCCTGGAAAAGGTAGAATGACAAGCTGTATTTCGGGTTGGACTTGCTACACAATTAACTTAGTGAAACACAAAGTTTATGGTCTAGATGAATTCTATACTAACTTTGATCCAGGTTCAGGTGGAGCATTAGATGCAGCGATCGCTGGTGGATTTAAAAAAGGAAAACCAGTATTTTCATACTATTGGACACCAACAGGTTTGATGGGCAAAGTAGATTTGGTTAAATTAGAAGAACCTAAATATGATCAAGCTTGCTGGGATGAAATGACTAAAGTTGTTGAAGATATAAAAGCAAATGGTCCAGATGTATATAAAGATACTTGTGCATGTGAATACGTTAATATGTCTTTAACAAAAGCTGCTTCAACTAAATTTGCTAGCAATAAAAAGAATAAGCCTGTTTTAGATTTTATTAGAGCTTATTCAATACCAACTGCTGCAGTTAACAAAGCACTTGCATTCTATATGGATGAATCAGGTGGAGATATGGAAGCAACAGCTAAATACTTCTTGTCAAACAATGGTATGTGGACAAAGTGGGTACCAGCTGATGTCGCAGAAAAAGTTAAAGCAACGCTTTAATTTTATTAATAAATTATAACTAAGAGCCCAGTAATGGGCTCTTAGTTTTTTTTAAGGAAAGCAATGGAAAAATATAAAAAATTTATCAAACCAGTTATTTATTCAATAGTTTTTGTATTTTTTATTATTATTAGCTATCGTTCTGCTAAACCTAGATACAAACCGGAAAACTTTACAGATATATTTGATGATTTTTCTTGGCTAGGAAACTGGCCTAAGTGGCTTGATTTTCCTTTAATGCAACCTCTTAATGCTGGTTTTGATTGGTTAATTGTAAAATATGGATTATTTTTTGAAGGAATAAATAATTTTTTACTTGGCCTTTACACTGCAATGAAAAATTCTTTGGTTGGTCTGCCTTGGCCAGTTGTTATCGCTTTAGTTATTTTTATTACTTATTTTGCAAGTGGAAGAAAAACAAATACTACGGTGATGGTAGCCTTTTGTACTTTTTTTCTAGGTTTTTTAAGTCCAAGATATTGGGACAAATGCATTATGACAACTTGCATAGTAATTATTGGTATGTTGCTTTGTATTGTTGTGGGAATCCCAATTGGAATTGCCATGGCTAGAAATAAAAAAATAAGAAATGCATTGCTGCCTATACTTGATTTGATGCAAACAATTCCAAGTTTTTGTTATTTAATTCCAGGTATTTTACTTTTTGGATTGGGTGCAGTGCCAGCAATAATAGCAATTTTTGTTTATGCTGTTCCTCCGCTAATTAGATTAACTGATCTTGGTATAAGATTAGTTGATAAAGAAGTGATAGAAGCCTCAGAAGCTTTTGGTGCAAGTAGAAAACAAACACTTTGGGGTGTTCAAATACCTTTGGCCTTACCTAATATCATGCAAGGTATAAACCAATGTACCATGATGTCATTAGCCATGGTTGTTATTGCATCGATGATTGGAACAAGAGGCATTGGAGATGAAGTATTGCTTGGTTTACAACAGTTAAATGTAGGTATGGCAACTGAAGCGGGTATTGCAATTGTTTTACTAGCAATTATATTCGATCGAATTACTCAATCTTATGGTGAAAAAATTCAAGAAAGAACACAACAAAAGAAAAATATTAAGTTTTAAATTATGAGCAAAATTGAAATAAAAAATGTTTACAAAATTTTTGGAGATCAGCCTTCAAAAGTTCTTCCAATGGTTCAAGATGGAGCAACAAAAGAAGAGATTTTAGAAAAAACTGGTCACACCGTTGGTTTAGATAATGTTTCTCTATCTATTGAAGAAGGAGAAACTTTTGTATGTATGGGTTTGTCTGGCTCAGGAAAATCTACTCTTATACGTCACATTAATAGATTAATAGATCCAACTTCTGGAGTGGTTTCTGTAGAAGGTACTAATGTTATGGATTTAGATCCTAAAGGACTGATTGAGTTTAGAAGACATAAAATGAGTATGGTCTTTCAAAGATTTGGTTTATTTCCTCACAAAACAGTTTTGGAAAATGTTGGTTATGGTCTTGAAGTTCAAGGACAAAAACCAGAAGAAAGAAATAAAACAGCAATGGAAAAAATTGATGCTGTAGGTTTAACTGGATTCGAACATCAATATCCAAATCAATTATCTGGAGGAATGCAACAACGAGTTGGTTTAGCCAGAGCTCTTGCAACAAATACAGATATAATGTTAATGGACGAAGCATTTTCTGCTTTAGATCCTTTAATTAGAAGTGACATGCAAAAACAATTAATAGAGTTACAAAGTGAATTAAAAAAAACAATAGTGTTTATAACACATGATTTAGATGAATCTTTAAGATTAGGTGATCATATAGGAATATTGAATGGTGGAAGATTGGTTCAAGTAGGAACCCCGATAGATATTATTATGAATCCTGCCGATGATTATGTTGAAGCCTTTGTTAAAGATGTAAATCGTGCAAAAGTAATTAAAGCCAAAATTATTATGACTCCAGCTAATTCATCTAATGGAGTTGATAAAACAAATCTTGTAAAAGTCTTGGAAGATCAATTTTTAGATGAGTTTTTACCTAAAGTTGTTTGTTCAAACGCAAATTGTGAAGTTGTTGATAAGAGTGGTAATGTTAAAGGATACATAACACAAAAAGAACTTTCAAAAGCTTTAACAAAAGAACATATGGCTGATGCCGCTAAGTCTAAATAATAAAAAAATCATTATTTCAGCTGGAGCTTCAGGAATTGGTTGGGCAACAGCAAAAATTTGTCTTTCTAAAGGTGCTATTGTTTATATTTGCGATATTAACAATAAATCTTTAAAAAAAGTTCAAAAACATCCATTAAATAAAAAAAAATTATTTGCCTATGAGTGTGATGCTTCTGATGAGTATGAAGTTTCAGATTTTTTCAATCAAGTTAGTAAAAAAACAAAAAAAATTGATGCCCTAATAAATAATGTAGGAATTGCAGGTCCAACTGGAAATATAGAAAAATTAAGTTCTGATGATTGGGAGCAGACTTTAAAAATTAACGTTATAAGTCATTTTTACTTTACAAAACTTGCAATACCTATGCTAAAAAAAAACAAAGGTGGATCCATAATAAATATTTCTTCAGGTGCCGGTATTATGGGTTTTCCATTGAGATCTCCTTACGCAGCCAGCAAATGGGCGGTTATAGGAGTAACAAAAACTTTAGCCATGGAATTAGGTAAATTTAATATTCGTGTTAATGCAATTTGTCCTGGAACAATTAAAGGAAATAGAATGGTAAGAGTTATTAGAGATAAAGCAAAATTTTTAAAAATTTCTAAAAAAAAAGTTGAAAAAGAATTTGTTTCTATGGCTTCAATGAATTGTTGGATTTATGAAGAAGATATTGGAAAAATGTGTTCTTTTTTAATTTCTAGTGATGGTGAAAGAATTTCTGGACAAACTATTCCAGTTGATGGAAATGCTATTCGATTAGATTAATTTTTTATTTATAGTTTTTTAATTTTAGTTTTTCTCTAGTTTCAGCAGGAGTCATTATTGATACCCCAAGATCATTTACAATTCTGATTGCTTTTTCTACTAATTGAGCATTCGTAGCTAATTTTCCTTTTTCTAAATATAAATTATCTTCAAGTCCTACTCTTGGGTTGCCTCCCATAATTACAGTTTGAGCAACAAAAGGCATTTCATTTTTTGAAATTGCAAATCCTGACCAAACACCTTCTTTTGGCATAATGTCTTTCATCGCTTGCATTGCCAAAGGAGTTGCTGGTGCTCCCCAAGGTATACCTAAGCACATTTGAAACATTGGTGGATCGTTTAATAATCCTTCTTTATATAATTGTGCACCGAACCACATATTCCCTAAGTCGAATGCTTCTATTTCAGGTTTAACATTTATTTCTTGTAATCTTTTAGCAGCTTTTCTTA
>CAZAGV010000005.1:0-32474 GCA_964484975.1 uncultured Candidatus Pelagibacter sp. | reverse complement strand
CATATAATTAAAGTTAAAGAAACGAATGTCGCAATAATAATGGTTGAACAAAATGCTAAACAAGCGTTGAGTATTTCTGACCGAGGGTATGTATTAGTTACAGGTGAAAATAAATTTGAAGGATCTGGAAATGAATTACTTAATGATCCCGAAGTTAGAAGGTCTTTTTTAGGAGCTTAAATGGATTTTATAAATGCAATTTTAGTATTATTAAATTACACAATAATACCTGCTTTAACTTATGGATCACAATTAGCACTTGGAGCAATTTTTGTAACATTAATCTATGGAATATTAAGATTTGCAAACTTTGCAACTGGAGACATGATGTCATTTGGAACTATGTTTGCAGTTCTTCTTACTTATTATTTTCAATCGTTAGGTATAAATCTTGGAATATTTCCAACAGCTTTAATTACAATTCCTTTCGCAACTTTTATGATGATTTTATACATGTTATCTATAGATAAATTTGTATTTGAATATTATCGAATTAAAAAAAGCCCACCAGTTCAGCTTGCTATGGTTAGTGTTGGAGTAATGTTTGTTACGCAAGCAATAATAAGGATAATAATTGGGCCAGCAGACAGAACTTTTCTTGATGGAGAAAAGTTTATTTTAAAAGCTTCAGAATTTAAAGAAATGACAGGATTAAATGAAGGTTTAACTATTAAGTCAACACAAGCGATAACAATAGTTATTACAATGATTGTGGTTTCTATAATGTTTTGGTTTTTAAACAAAACTAAGACTGGAACAAGTATGCGAGCTTATTCTGATAATGAGGATTTAGCTTTACTATCAGGAATAGATCCTAAAAAAGTTGTATTAATTACTTGGATTATTGCTGGAATACTAGCAACAATAGGTGGAGTTTTATATGGACTAGATAAAAGCTATAGACCATTTGTATATTTTAATAATATGTTGCCAATATTTGCAGCAGCAATTGTTGGCGGAATAGGAAATCCTTTTGGTGCATTTCTAGGAGGATACGTTATTGCATTTGCTGAAATATTTTTAACTTATGCTTATAAAAAGTTTTTTACATATATACTTCCAGAAGCTTTAGAACCAAACTCTATGATGCAGTTATTGTCAACGGATTATAAGTTTGCAGTTTCATTTTCAATTTTAGTAATTGTTTTATTATTTAGACCCTCGGGAATCTTTAAAGGAAAAACACTATGAAGCAATATTCAAATGTAATTACGGCATACTTGATAATGTTTACATTAATTATTTTAGTTGGAATATTTCAATCATGGTCCATTGCTTTAACAATTTTAAACTACTGTTTAATTTCAGCAGTTATGACGATAGGCGCAAATATCCAGTGGGGGTATGCTGGATTAATTAACTTTGGAATAATGGGATACACTGCATTAGGAGGACTGGCTGTTGTGCTGGTATCGGTAGCACCTGTTGGAGAAGCTTGGCGTGTAGGTGGATTAAATATGATGATTTGCCTAGGAGTTATCGTTGCAATGGTTTATTCAATTCGCCTTACATTAAAAAAAATTGCAAAATCTAAAAATAGAAATTATTTAATAGCTGCTATAATTGTAATTGGAATATTATTGTTAAGATTAATTTCTGCACCTGCTATTGAAAGTATTGAGGCAGTAGAACCAGCTAAAACTGGTTTTTTAGGGGGACTTGGGTTACCGGTTTTATTTTCATGGATAGCAGGCGCATTTCTTGCGGGTGGATTAGCTTTCGTCGTAGGAAAAGTTGCATTAGGTCTAAGAGCTGATTATTTAGCAATCGCTACACTATTGATTGCAGAAATAGTTGTATCAATAATCAAACATGAAGACTGGTTGGCAAGAGGAGTCAAGAATGTCATAGGTCTTAAAAGACCAGCACCATATGAAATTAATCTTCAGCAATCACCATGGTTTATAGATTTGGTTGAAAAATTTTACTCAGGAAAATTAGCATTAATTAATTCTGTTTCAGAAAAACAAGAAGTTTTAAATCAGTTAGTCATTGAAGCTTCCTCAGTTTATGTGAAGCTTTGTTTTACAGGTTTATTTTTAACTGTTGTTATAATTTTATTAATTGTTACTCAAAAAGCTCTTTATTCTCCATGGGGAAGAATGATGAGAGCAATAAGAGATAATGAAGAAGCTGCAGGAGCTATGGGAAAAAATGTTGTTAAACAGCATTTGTTAATATTTATTTTAGGTTCTGCAATAGTTGGTATAGCAGGGGCCATGATGGTAACTAATGATGGATTATTTACGCCAGGAAGTTACAGACCCATGAGATATACATTCGTTATTTGGGTAATGGTTATTGTTGGAGGAACAGGAAACAATTTTGGAGCAATTTTAGGTGGTTTTGTTGTTTGGTTTTTATGGGTTGAAGCAGCACCAATAGCACTATTTTTTATTAATCTTTTCACTGCACATTTACCAGAAACAAACGAAATTAGAGTGCATTTAATAAATAGTGCTCCTTATTTTAGATTTTTAATGATTGGAATAGGACTATTGATTATAATGAGATTTAGACCACAAGGAATTTTACCGGAAAAAATTATAAAAAATTAAATGAAATATATACTTTTAGGAATGGCATTAGCTTTTTTGATGTATTTATCTGATAAATATATTTTTTAGATAAAAAAACCCCAGCGAAGAAATTCGCTGGGGTTTTAAAGAATTAAGTATTATCTTTGTTTTTTAGTTTTAAATTTACCGCCTTTAACTTCTTTTTCTAAGAAAGAACCAAATGCTTCACCAACATCAGTAAGTTCAACACCTGTTGCACCTTCATAGTTAACGGCTTTTCCTTTAGCTAATAAATCTAGAGCTTTTCCTAATTCACCTGGGTAGATTTTCTTACCAGGTGCGTTTGCTACTGCCATAACATTTGCTTGAACTGTAGCTCTGTCAGCTTTTCCACCAGCTTGCATTGCAAGAGTGATTAATGCTGCAGCATCATAAGATTCACCTGTGTAAGGACCTGAAGAATCAATACCAGCAGCTTTTGCTACATCAGCAAAAACTCCAGCACCTTTTCCAGTTGATCCAGGCAAAGAACCAAATGATTTGTTTAAAGCTTTACCAAATTTATCAGTTAATGAGTCTCCGATCATACCATCAGATAAAATAAATCTATCAAATGATCCTGCATCTAGAGAACCCTGAATAATTTGTGCTCCAGCTTGGTCAAGATAACCTAGAACAGCAACAGCATCACCACCAGCAGACGCTAGTGTTGCTACTTCAGCTGAGTAGTCACCTTTACCTTCTTCGTGAGCAAGAACAGTAGTTACTTTAATACCATGAGCTTTAACAGCTGCTTCATAAACATCTGATAAACCTTTACCATAGTCATTGTTTGTATAAGTAATTGCTACACTTTTAACTTTTCTGTCTTTAGTAATGTCAGCCAAGATTGCACCACCTCTTGCATCTGACGGAGCAGTTCTAAAGAAAAATCCGTTATCATCCAGAGTAGTTAATCCTGGAGAAGTTGCAGATGGAGATATCATTACTACTCCATTTGGTACAGCAACATTAGTTGCAATTGCACCTGTAACTCCAGAACAGTCAGCTCCCATGATAGCGACAACACCTCCGTCCACTAACCCTTGAGCAGCAGTTGTAGCAGCAGCAGAATCAACACAAGTTGAGTCAGCTCTTTCTACTGATATTTTTTTTCCACCTAGTAATGAACCTGAATCTGAAGCTTCTTTAAAAGCTAACTCTGCAGATGCAGCCATTGCGGGTGTAAGAGATTCAATAGGACCTGTAAATCCTAATATCACTCCCATTTTAATATCTGCAAAAGTATTTGTTGTCATTGTAGAAACAAATAAGAATGCAGCTAAAATTAATTTTCTCATAATTTTCCCTTTAATTGTTAACAATTTATAAAAAGTTATTAGATTATGATTAAATTAATATTTCAATGATTAATTATCTAATTTTTTGAAGCATAAACACTGATAGTATAACAATAATTCCACCAGTGACCATTATGAGCGTAGGAATTTCTCCAAAAATTAAAAAAGTTAGCATTAATCCAAAAACTGGAAATAAAGCATAAAAAGGTAAAACCATTCCTACTGGATAAAATTTATACAAATAGAACATCATCATGTGACCAAATATTGAAATTATCATTCCTGCATACAATACTGCTAACCAACCACTTCTTTCAATATTAGATATTTGATGAAATACATTTCCTTCAAACAGGTGGGAAATAATAATTAATATAATAAAACCAACTAAACCCATAAAAGCATTAGTAAATTTAACATCAAGTTCTTTAAGGTATCTCGAAAATACTTGTGACAAACCATAGAAAAACGCCATAGCAAAAATTAACAATGTTGCTAAGATTTCTTCTGAAATTTTTGGATCAAATGCTATTAAAACAATTCCAAAAAATGATGTAAATATTAAAATCCATTTTTTAAAACTTATACTTTCACTAAGAAACAAAGAACTCAAAATAATTGCTAAAGGAATTGAAAGTTGAGCGCCAATTGTAATAGGAGCTAAGATTGAAGCAATATCTAGAGATAAATATAAAAACATATTTACCCCTGTTCCCATACATATTGAAAAACCAAGGAGAGGTAAAAAGTATTTTTTTGGAGGGATTTTTATTTTGCAAAAAGGAACTAAGCATAAAAAAACTATACCCATTCTTAAAGCTCCAAATAAAATTGGATTAACAGATGCATTTAAACCAAATTTACCAAGTGGGTATGCGCTTCCTAAGAAGAACATTACTAAGACAATTAATGCTGTATGCTTAAAAGACAATTTTATCTCATTGAAAATGGATCAAGAGTTGGTTTATCCGAAGTATAATACCAAGTTGTTTTTACTCTTGTGTAATCTTTTATAGATTCTATACCTGCTTCTTTACCATAGCCACTATCTTTCATTCCACCAAATGGAGCAGATGGAGATATTAGTCTATAAGTATTTACAAATGTAATTCCAGCTCTAATTGCTTTTGAAACTCTCATGCCTCTTGAAAAGTCGCTAGTATAAACACCAGAGGATAAACCATACTGATTATCATTCATTTTATCTATGACTTCCTCTTCTTTTTCAAATTTCATTACAGATAGCACTGGTCCAAAAAGTTCATTTTCTGCTGCTGGAAGATTATGATTATCACATTCAATAATTGTTGGAGGAAAATAGTATCCTTCATTTGAAAACGAATGTCTTTTGCCACCACATTTAATTTTTCCACCCTGTTCTAAAGTTAATTTAATATTTTTTTCTATTATTTCTAATTGTTTAAAATTACCAATTGGACCCATTTCGGTTTCAGGATCCATAGGTGCACCAATTTTTATTTTTTCTGCTCTTTTTACAAGTTTATCTAAAAATTCATTATAAATTCCTTTTTGTAAATATAGTCTTGAACCAGCAATACAACTTTGACCACTTGCACCAAAAATTCCTGCGGTAATTCCATTTATTGCATTTTCTTGATTTGCATCATCAAAAACTGCTACAGGGCTTTTTCCTCCAAGTTCTAAACTTACTTCAGATAAATTTTCGGCTGAATTTCTAATTATGTGTCTTGCAGTTTCTGGACCACCTGTAAAAGCAATTTTTTCAACTAGATTATGTGTTGTAAGAGCTTTTCCACATGGATCGCCAAAACCTGTTATTACGTTTACAACACCTTTTGGTATTTCTGTTTCTTCTATTAATTTTGCAAATTCAAATAGTACTGCAGGCGCTAGCTCTGACGACTTTATAACAACAGTATTTCCCATTGCTAAAGCAGGCGCTAGTTTAGTTACTGTTAATAGCATCTGTGAATTCCAAGGAATGATTGCAGCTATAACACCTATTGGTACTCTTGTGGTTATTGCCTGAATATTTGGTTTATCTATAGGTAACACTGTACCTTCAACTTTATCCGCCATACCAGCATAATAGTCATAATATTCTGCAATATAGTTTGCTTGCTTTTTTGTTTCTCTAAATAATTTTCCAGTATCAATAGTTTCAATTTCTCCAAGTAACTCAGCATTCTTTCTAAGTTTATCCGCTATTGCTCTTAAATATTTTCCTCTTTCTCGTGGAAGTAACTTTGGCCATTCTCCTTCAAATGCTTTCTGTGCTGCTTTCACTGCTCTATCAACATCATTTGCACTTGCTTCAGGAACCACAGCCCATGGCTTATTATTTTCTGGATTTAAAGTTTCAAAAGTTTTTTTAGTATCAGAGTCTACCCATTCTCCATCGATAAACATTTTATAATTCTTAAGTTTAGTCATTTTTTATATGTTCCTTAATAGCGTTATTTACATCATCTACACACTCAATACTACATAGATGTTTTCCACTACTTACTATTTTAACTTTAGAATTGGTGATTTTTTTACTTAAATTTTCAGACATTTTAGGAGTTGATCCAATATCATTTTCTCCAGTCATAATTAGTGTTTTTGTTTTTATATTTTCAAATTTTTCATTATCTTGGTGTTTAACGAATAGCTCATAAACTTTTAAGAAGTTTTCCATATTATTTTCTTCAAGCATAGAACAAATTTTTTCATAAATATTTGGATTTTTACTTATATAATCATCTGTAAACCATCTTTTAAGAGCTTGCTTTGATAAAGACCTGCTTTTTTTAGACAATTCAAATCTATCATTAACTATTTGTTGTTGCTCTTTGCTTCTTTTAAAAACCGAACAAAGTAAAGTTAAAGATTCTAGTCTATCATTATAATTAGTTGCAAAATTTCTTGCTATTAATGAACCAATTGAAAAACCAACTAAATGAATTTTTTCAAATTTTAGCTCATCAATTAAATTTAGCAATTGTAAGGAAAAATCATTAAAACTTATTTGTGATTTTGTTAATGGTGTGTTTCCATGACCTAAAATATCATATGCTAAAACAGTATTATTAAATGAATTAATTTGAGGTTCCCAAATCTTATGATTAAGTCCTACACCATGAATTAAAACTATTGGAGTGCCTTCTTTTTTATTTAGAATGTAAAAAGTATCTTTAGAATCTTTTGCATTGATCATTTAAATTACTTTGGCTCAATGCCCATTTCTTTCATATCTTGATATCTATCACCAGTTCTTGCATGAGCTCTTCCACTAGAAGCTCCACCAATAGCAATTACTATTTCATTATCAAATGGGGCATCATGAATTGTAAATTCATGTGTTAGATAATAGGGTCTTAAACCTGAATCGGTTTTATGCATCATTGGTATAGAAATTTTCGATCCAGCAGGCCCTCTTGTATTAGTAAAGCTTAAATATGATGTTCCTCCCACCGCATCTCTAAACTTGTTTCCAAATCTTAATGTATGAATAAATGCTGATGCATGCTCAATCTCACCATTTAGTCCTACCATTCCTGCCTTACCGTATGCTAGAATTTTTTCTGGCGAACCAATTTCTTTTATTAATTCTGGAACCAAAATATCTCCAAGCTTTGGAGCTAAATCTAAAATTGTAGGTTTTAAATCTTCAACAAATCCTTGACCATCCCAAGGATTTTTAAAAACTGCCGCTACCGAAACTAATAAGACAGGTTCTTTAGCTTCTTTGCCGCCTTCAATAAAAGTTTTATCAACAAACTTTGTAAATTTTCTTAACTCTAATTTCATTTTTTTGACCTATGATTAAAACTATCTCTCCTAAAACTGTATAGTGCTTTTGGATCTACATCAACATCAATGACTACAGGTTTATTTATTTTTAAAGCTTCTCTAACTGCCTGATTTATTTCTGAAACTTTTTTGACTTTAAAACCTTTAGCGCCATAAAGTTCAGCAACTTTATCAAATGGCGGGCTGCTAATATCAGCCCCAAGATATCTTTTACCATAAAAATCTTTTTGATAAGCTTTTTCAGCCCCCCAGCTTTTGTTGTTCATAACTATAGTTATTGTATTAATTCCATATTCTACAGCTGTACTTAATTCTGAAATTGTCATTCCAAAACCTCCATCTCCCATAAGGCTAATTACTTTTTTATTTGGTTTTGCAACTTTCACACCCAAACCACATGCAAAAGAAAATCCAACTAAACCGAAGTCTAAAGGAGTAAACAAAGAAGGGGGATCATAATATTCAAGGGCATCAGTTGCTTGCAAGCAAAGAGTGCCAGCATCTAAAGTTATTGCTGAATTTTTAGGAAGAACTTGTCTTAATTGTTTGAACAAGCTATTGGGTTGAATAGGAAAATTTTTCTGTTTAAATTCATCTCTATTGAGCAAAAACTTTTTTCTTTCATTTAAATAGTTATTGGTCCATTTTTTTATATCAAGAGTAATATTTTGTTTCTTAAGTTCTTTATATAATTGGTCAGCTATTGTGGCAGCATCTCCATAAATTCCTACTGTTACAGGAAAGTATTTTCCTATCATTCTTTTTTCCAATTCAACTTGTATGATCTTTGCTTTTTTATTTATATTTTCGTAAGAATAAAAAGTTGAATTAAATCCCAGTCTTGTTCCAAGAGCAATTATTACATTTGCTTCTTTAACTAGTTTAGATGCAACTGGATTCCCTCTTGGCCCCATCTGTCCAGCATTTAATTTATGATTAAATGGTATAGCATCTCCATGGCCAGCTGCAGTTACCATTGGTGCATTTAACAATTCTGCCAATTTGATTACATTTTTATATTTTGATGTGTATTTAATTCCACCACCAGCAATAATAACTATCTTGTTTGAACTACTGATAATTTTTACAGCTTTTTTTATATAACTAGACTTTCCTTTAGTAAAATTTTGATTTTCAAAAGATTGTTTTTTTTCATTAATTTTAAAATTGGCTTTATTTGCTAAAATATTTCTTGGTAGATTAATACACACAGGTCCCCTTCTAGGTGACATTGCCAACTTAAAAGCATCACTAAAAGTTTTTGGAATCTTTTTTGCATTTTTTACTGTCCAAGTTTTTTTTGTTACGGGTTTAAACAAAGATTGCTGGTCAAGACCTTGAAAAGCATCTTCTATTTTATCTTTTGTAGAATAAGAACCTGCGATTGAAATAACTGGAGAAAAAGCTGCTTTGGCTTGTGCAAGACCAGTAACTAAATTTGTAGCGCCAGGACCATTTTGCCCTGCAAGTATTATACCTGGTTGATTAGATACTCTTGCATACCCATCAGCCATATGTGTTCCCGTTCTTTCATCTCGAACGCCAATAAATTTAATTTTTTTTTCATGATAAAGAGCATCAAACATTTCCATTGTAGCAGAACCAATTAGACCAAAAACATGTTTAACTTTTTCTTTTTTTAATGATTTAACTGCAGCTTTACCACCTGTTAGCTTCTTTGATTTCTTCACGAAACTTTTTTAATTTCAGTATTTAAATCATCTTTGAAATTAGGCATAACTTTTTCTGTAAAAAGTTTAATACTTTTCATGCAATCTTTATGTTTGATTCCAGGAAAATTAGACCAAACCATTAAATTTTGAAGGTTTAATTCTGATTTTAATTCTTTAATTTTATCCGTTACATATTCAGGCGTTCCAAAGAGTAAATTTCTTTTATGTAGAAAATCATAGCTCAACAAATCTAATTTACCTTTGGTAACCGGCAATTCTTCACCAGGATCCATATGATTTCCCAAACCTCTCCAATGACAAACCCATTTCATATAGTCAATTATATGTTTGCCAGCTTTTTCCTTTGCTTCATCCATTGTGTCAGCAACAAACATATCTCTCACTAAAGAAACACCCTCTCCTAAAGGAACATCTTTTTTTTCAGATTCTGATCTTGCTTTTTTGTATGCTTCAAATTTTATTTTTAAGGCCTTAACAGGGGGAATCCACATAATAATATTTATTTTTTGTTGAGCAGCCCACTCAATTGATCTAATACCATCTACAACTTGGTGAAGTGGAGGATGTGGTTTTCTAAAAGGTTTAGGAACAACACTTATTTTTTTTAATGTATTAGTTTTTAAATCAACAAATTCTTCACTTGGCGGACTCATATCGTGTTGCCAAACAAAATTTGGAGACGGATAGGTATAAAATTCTCCTTTATGTGAAAAAAATTTTTCTGTCCATGCCTTTTTTAATATTGTTAAAGTTTCTTCGAATAATCTAAAATTTTTTGCCTGATCTTTTAAATCTGCTTCCACATTCATGTGGATAGCTTCTCGACCATAAATTCCTCTTCCAACGCCCACTTCAACCCTACCTTTTGAAAGCTGATCAAGTGTGGCTATATCTTCTGCTAATCTTATTGGATTGTGAAAAGTTATAATATTTGCAGCCTGACCTATTTTAATTCTATTAGTTCTTGCTGCCGCATCTGTTCCCATCATCAAAGGATTTGTGCAAGACTCCATTCCTTCGTGGTTAAAATGGTGTTCAGTGAACCAAATAGAACTCCATTTATTTTGATCACAATATTCTGCAATTTCTCTTGTTTCATCTAATAATTCGTGGAAAGGTTTGTGTGCCCAGTTTGTACTGTTGCAAAAGTAACCAAATTTCATTCAACCTCCTATAAACATAATCATTAATTAAAGAGACCGATCCCACTTTCGTATTGGAAATAACGACGAGTTATGTATCGCTTTATAAAGTAATGATATTATTTTTATTTAAATTTTTCAACAATTTTAAAGATATTAACTTAGCAATTCCTTAATGTTTTTATCTAATCGTCTTTCAAAATTTTTGTCATTACCTGGGTTAGCTGCACAATGGCCAAATGGAGAATCTACAGGTCTTAAAGATGAACGAGATATAAATCTCTTTTCAAATTTATTATCTTCTGTTCTAAAATATAAGTCTTGATTACATGGCATTATTATTGTTTTTGCTCTTATTGATTTAAGAGCTTTGATATAGTTATTTTTATATATAGGCCCTATACTTATATCATTCATCTGCCAAGTTTTAAGTTTTGATAAAAGATTATTTGCATCCCAGTTTTTTGCATGATCGTTTGCCCAATCTTTAAGTAATTCTTCAGCATTTTTAAAACCAAATTTTTTATAAAGTTTTTCTCTATAAAAACCTTGAGAGAAAGCCCAGCCAGCATACACTCTTCCAAATGCTTTTAATCCTTCAACGGGTTGTTTTTTATAATTTCCATTATTGAATTTTTTATCGGCTGTAAGTGCTGCTTTAACACCTTCTAAGAAAACATGATTATGTATTGATGTTTTTGATGATGCACAAAAAGGAAGAATTGCTTTTACCATTTTTGGATATTGTGCGGCCCATTGATAAGATTGACAACCTGCCATTGACCAACCAGTAACCAAAGCAATTTTTTTAATTTTTAGTTTTTCAGCAATAAGTTTATGCTGGCAATAAATATTATCCCACAATGTTATAGTTGGAAATTTTGATCCAGATTGAGATTTTATTGCGTTGGTTGGAGATGAAGATAGGCCATTTCCAAACATATTGATTGAAACGATAAAATATTTATTGGGATTAATAGCTCTATTTTTTCCTATAAAACCTTCGTTTCTTATATGGCTTCCTGTATAAAATGTTGGAAGAATTATTACATTTGAGCGATCTTTATTTAATGTACCGTATGTTTTGTAAATTAACTTTGCTGATTTTAAAATTTTCCCTGATAAAAGTTTAATATTTCCTAAGTTAAACTTTTCATATTTTTTCATTAATTAGTAAAGTCTAAGGTATTCTTTTACTTCCCAATCGGTAACTGCTTGATGATAACGTTCCCACTCATCATTTTTGTAGGATAAAAAAGATTTTTTCATTACAGATCCCATAACTTCATCTGACAATTTATTTGCTCTTAAAGCTTCTATTGCTTGCATTAAATTTTTTGGCAATCTCTTAATTCCTAATTTTTTAAATTCTGCATCAGTCATTTGGTATAAATCTTGATCAGTTGGTTTGCCTGGATCAATTTTATTTTTAATACCATCTATAGCAGAAGATACAGTCATTGCTAAAGCCAAGTAAACATTCATTGTCATATCTGCTGCTCTATTTTCAATACAATATCTATTTTGAGGTAATCGAAATTGAGCAGATCTATTATTATGACCATAAGTAATATTAGTTGGTGCCCAAGTTACAGTTCCACCTTCAAAACCTCCAACTCTTGGAACCAGTCCATTATAAGAATTGACTGTTGAGCATGTAATTGCTGTTAGTGCTTCAGAATTTTTCATAAGTCCACCAACTGCAAATTTAGATTGTTTAGACCATCCTTTTCCGTCGGTAAAAATATTTTTTCCGGGTTTATTAATGTCTTCCATTGAAAAATTAATATGTGCTCCAGATCTCCAGTCACCTATTGTAGGTTTTGGCATAAATGTAATGAACATATTATTTTTTTTGGCAATTTCTTTTAAAAGAATTCTTAAAAAAACCAATCTATCAGCCATTTCTAATAAATTTGTATAATGAAAATCTAATTCAAATTGTGAATAAGCACCTTCAGCAACAACATCATGTAAATTCCAGCCTAACTCTTCAAGAATATCAATTAATTCTTTTAAAAAATGCATAGAGTCTAATGAGTATTCAACATCATATCCAAACGCTTGTCTTCTAGGTCTTATTCCATTAATTGGATCGCTATCAATAGCTTTAACAGGCTTGCCATCTTCTCCATATTTCATTGCAATAAATTCAGGTTCAATACCACACATTCCTTTGTAACCTGCGTCCTGAGCTTTTTGCATTGCACGTTTCAAAGCTTGTCTTGGACAAACATTGTATGGTTTATCTTCCCAATAAAGATCTGCAAAAATAATAGCCATTGTTTTGTCCCAAGGACAAATATAAACACTATCTAAATCAGGTAACATTATTTGGTCAGAGTCTGCAGGAGTTAATTCTGGTACAAAAGAAATTGAATGAACTGCAAACTGAGGACCTTTTCCTAAACACAAAGGTTCAAAATCGCTCATTGGAACAGGTTTTGTTTTTGGAATACCATGTAAATCAATCCAACTTGACATTACATACTGAACTCCAGCAGCTTTAAGTTTTTTATGAACCGTAGGAATTTTTTTCCTATTTCTTTCTATAGCGTCTTTAAAATTTTCGTAATATATTTTATTTTTCATTGGATAAATTATTTTGGCATATCTTCTGGATCAATTCCAGGAACAAATGTAATGCCAGCTTTTTGTTTCCAATCATGAGGGTAAGCTGCGTAAAATATTACACATTTTTCATCACACTCATAAGCTATATGGTTGTCTTTTGGGATATAAAGCACATCTCCTGGATTACAAATATAGGATTTGCCATTGCAAGTTAGTCTGAACGTTCCTTCCATACAGTAAATAATTTCATCACAAGTTAAATCCCAAGGAACAGAAACTTTATTTAAAAAATTTAATCCTCCACACATAGTATTACTTACTTTGCTTGTTACAAATGGTTTTATATAAGATTTTCCTGGTTCTAATGTATGAAGTCTATTTTCAATATCTTTAAATTTATAGAGTTGTGGTTCTTTAGACATTAATATTCCTTTCAGTTTTTATACTTTTATTGGTTCATTTAATTCAACTTTGTATCCATCTGGATCTTCGCAAAAAGCAATCACTCTTGTTCCATGTTTCATTGGACCTGGTTTACGCGTTATGTTAACTCCTAATTTTGTAAGATCTTCGCAAGCCTTATAAACATCTGGAGTTTCAATGCAAATATGTCCCCATCCATTTCCTTTATCATAATCTTCTTTTTGATCCCAATTACAAGTTAGTTCAAGACAAGGAGATTCAGTCTCTAATCCGTATCCAATAAATGCATTAGTAAATTTTCCCTCAGGGTAATCTGTTTTTCTCAAAACTTTCATTCCTAAAGTTTTACAGTAAAAATTAAATGAAGTTTCCAAGTCCTTTACTCTAATCATTGTATGAGCAAGCCTGTAACCATCATTGATACTTTTAGACATTTGTTTTTCCTTTCGTTAATTTTGAAGATTTATTAGTTGCTTTTATAATTAGTTTTTGAAATGCTCTAACCCCTTCTTCCCAATATGGAGATAACAAACCACCTTCATTAGATGCGGGTGAATACCTTCCTTCTTGAAGTCTTTCACAAATTTCATGATCCTCCTTATGTACGCTCCACCATATCTTTTTTGTAATATCAATCTCTTCTTTAGACATTTCTTTTCCACCAACCGTATATATAATTCTTTTTTGGCTGGTTGTATTTGCGTCAATTGGAATATTTAAATATACCCCAACTTGATTTGGGTAATAAGTTCCAATAATAAAATTAGGAAAAAGTGATAAATATTTTGAAGAAACCGACAAAGCATTTTTATTTTTACTGTCTTCTTCTTTAACATCTACGCCGCTTCCATAACATACACCATCCACCACAGTGTAATGATCTCTTAAAGGTTGGTTTGTTGTAGTTTTATGAACAAACTGAACATGATAAGGCTCAATAAAATTTTCAATAAGAAATTTCCAATTGGAATTAATTTTTCCAAAATTTAAGGTTGCTGCGTATTTTAATTTATTAAAATCTATATTTTTAAATTTTGATAATAACGGTTTTGCATATTCTTGGAATTTTTTTGCTTTTCCATTTAAATTTATAAAAATCCAATCATACCAAATATGAATTCTTATTTTTTTTAGACCATGCTTTTTAAAATTAAATCCTTTTGGTTTATGAATATCAGTTCCTCCAACATGTGGCGCAGCTTTTAAGTTTCCTTGAAGATCATACGACCAAGAATGATATGGACATCGAATAATTTTACCAATATTTTTTTCCTCATTTATTAGTTTTAAACACCTGTGACTACAAACATTATGAAAAGCTGTAATTTCATTATTTTCATTTTTAACAAGCAAGAGTGGTTTTCCAGCAATAAAAATTGGTTTTACATCACCTGCCTTTTTAAATTCATTAACAAAACCCACAAATAACCATCCATTAGATAAAACAGTTTCACATTCTTTTTCCCAAAACTCAGTGTCAGTATAAGATTTTGCAGGAAGACCAAATATTGTATTTTTATTTTTTGGAGATTTAATTTTAATATTTTTTTTGTTTAATGGCATATTAGACCTTTATTTTTCGAATTTATTTGCGAATTAACTATATTTCAATAAAATACGTCTGCGCTATATTGTGGTTTATTAAGGAGTTTTACGGTGAGTTTAGAAAATACATACAGAGGATATAATCAAGCAAAAAAACCTGGATATGATCAGTTAATTACTCACACTGATTATGGTACACCGGCGGGAGAATATCTTAGAAGATATTGGCATCCAGTCGCATTATCTTCTGAGGTTACAAATACTCCTTTAGAAATACGAATACTAGGTGAAGATTTAGTAATTTTTAAAACTACAGAAAATAAAATAGGGTTAGTACATAAGTATTGCACACATAGAAGAGCGTCATTGCTTTTTGGAAAGTCAGAATCTAAAGGCATAAGATGCTGTTACCACGGATGGTTATTTTCTCCTGATGGAGAAATATTAGAAACTCCAGGTGAAGACCCAGAATCAAAACAAGCAAAACTTGTAAGAGAAAAATTTAAATTAGGTGCCTATCCAGTAAAAGAATTTAATGGAATAATATTTGCTTTTATGGGTCCACCAGAAAAAATTCCTGAGTTTCCACATTATGATGCTTATGAAACTCCATACGATAAAAGAAGTCCTTACAAAATTAATTATAATTGTAATTGGATACAAGTGCTTGATGCAATTATGGATCCTGTACACACATCTTTTCTTCACGGTCAAAGCTCAGGCATACAATTTTCCAAAGGCTTTGCTGAAGTTGGCGAAATTGAATTTTATGAAAGAGGAACTCAATATCTTGGTGCCAATACAAGAAGAATTGATGACAATGTGTGGGTCAGAATAAATGAATTAATTTTACCTAACTTTACGCAAGCAGGATCAGCTTTTGCAGCAGATGGAACAAAACCTAGGTATTTTGGGAGAAGTTCTTTTACAAGATGGGTAGTTCCCGTAGACGATCACCATTGTGTAGCAATTGCATGGGCTAACTTTGGAGAAAGAGGAGATCCTATAGAGCATGACAATAAAGAAGGATATGAAAGAATTGAAGGTGGCGAAGCTATTGATAGAACTTTTGAAGAAAAACAAAAGAAACCTGGTGATACAGAGGCAGTAGAAGGAATGGGATCAATAAGTGCACATAAAGGAGAACATTTAATGCCAACTGATCATGGGATTATGGCTTATAGGAGACATATTAGAAAATCAATAACATCATTGCAAGAAGGAACAGATCCTCAACAACCAAAGAAAAATGGAGATCTAATAAAAACTTATGGTCAGGATACAGTTTTAAGAGTTCCAAAAAGAAATATTGATGATCGAAAATTTATTAAGTCAATTGGATCAGCTGTAATGAAATTACAGTTTGACACTGAGAAAATGCCAAATAAAGACCGTGATAGTTTTATAATAAATGAATTATCCAATATGGAAAAGAGTGGATCATTTTGACAAATAAAAAAATTAAAATTCATATAAAAAATAATCATTGGGCGCCAGGATTATTTCCTACTGACGCTGAAGGTGAAAAAAATTTTACAATTACCAAAGATCGTTTTGATAAAGCTCTTAATAAATTTCCAGAAATTAAAGAAAAAATAGAAGTTTTTGTTGATTGGGATGAAGATAATTTTAATACATCAATGTCAAATTCGGATATTTTGCTTGCCTGGAATTTTCCAATAAAAAATCTTAAAGAAGTAGCACCAAACCTTAAATGGATACATATTATTTCAGCCGGTGTTGAACATTTACTTCCATTAGATTGGATGGGAGATGATTTAGTTTTGACTAATAGTAGTGGTGTTCACGCTAAAAAAGCTGGCGAGTATGGATTAATGACCATTTTAATGCTGCAAAATCATATGACCAAAATAATTACCAATCAAAAAAATAAAGAATTTGTTTCATTGTTTAGTAATCCGATCGCTGGAAAGACAGTGGTTGTCGTTGGCACAGGATCATTAGGTGGATCAATGGCAAAGCATGTTTCTGCATTGGGAGCAAATATTATTGGAGTTAACAAAAGAGGAAAAAAAGCTGAAGGCTGTTCAAAAGTTGTTACGATAGATAAAATTGATACTGTTTTACCTGAAGCTGATTTTTTATATTTAGCGCTTCCAGAAACACTTGAAACTAAAAATCTAATTAACAAAAAAAGACTTGATATGCTTAAACGAACATGTGGAATTGTAAATATAGGAAGACAATCTGTTATGGATTACGATGTATTAAGTGAAAAACTTAAAAAAAATGAAATTGCGGGAGCAATACTTGATGTGTTTTCACACGAACCTATAGATAAAAGTTCAAAACTTTGGGATATTCCTAATTTAGTCATCACTCCACATGTATCTTCAGACGATGATGGAAACTATGTTGAATTAACACTTAATATATTTTTTAACAATTTAAAGTTATTTATTGAAAAGAAAGAATTGCTAAATCAAGTAGATAAACAGCTAGGTTATTAAAAAAATTTAAACAGAGTCAATTGAATTTAAAACTTTTACTTCAATGGGTTTTTCAAGCAATTCCTGTATTTTCGATCTATAATTTTTAAAGTGAGGTGTGTTTCTATGAAAGTCTAAAGCATTAGAATCTTTATAAATTTCAAATAGATGGAAAGATGTGCGGTTGTCATCGTTGTTTTTTTCTTCATAAAAATTATAAAGCTCATTTCCTTCTTCTGATCTAGTAGGTTTTATCATGGATAATATTATTTCCTTTACTTCATTATTTTTATTTTTTTTTGGATAAAAACTTGCAACAACTGTTATTTTTGGATTAAGTTTTTTACAAAACTGCATCTCAAATCCCAGTGGTGTTATTTTTGACATTCCCAATTTCCTTTAATTTTTTAGCATAAATTTATTTTACATATACTCTTATATTTCTATTTAGTATCATAATTATATAAAAAATGATCAAAGATATTATTAAAAATTTAAAACCATCATCTACGCTTCTTATTAATGAAATATCAAATAAATTAGAAAGCGAAGGAAAAAAAATATTTAAATTTGGTTTTGGACAATCTCCATTTAAAGTACCGACAGATATAGTTAATGAATTAAAAAATAATGCCCATCAAAATAAATATCTTCCAATGCAAGGACTTGAAGAGTTAAGGGAATCTATTGCAAAATATATTTCTAAAAAAAAAAATTACAAATATTTAAGTAATAACGTAATTGTTGGACCAGGATCAAAGGAACTGATGTTTTTATTACAAGTTTTATTTGAAGGTGAGATACTACTTCCTGCTCCTAGTTGGGTTTCTTATGCTCCTCAAGCAATTATAGGAAGAAATAAAATTAAATGGATACAAACAAAAAGTGAAAATAATTGGTTTCCAACTGTTAAAGAAATAGAAGATGTAATTTCAAAAGATAATAAAAAAAAATATTTATTGTTTCTAAATTCTCCGAACAATCCTTCGGGTCAACTATGTACAAATTTAAATGAAATTTCAAAATTAACAGAAAAATATAATTTATATTTCTTATCTGATGAGATTTATTCAGAACTAACTTTTGAAAATAAGTACCAATCTATTTCAAATTTTTGTCCAGAAAATACAATTATAAGTACAGGCCTAAGTAAATGGTGTGGTGCCGGAGGCTGGAGATTAGGTTATTTTGTATTGCCGAGTAGTTTGTCGGAAATTACAAACCAACTTAAAGTTTTGGCCAGTGAAACATTTACATCCGTAAGTTCTCCAATTCAATATGCTGCAATTGCAGCACATAAAAATGATCATACGAATTATATTGATCATTCAAAAAATATTTTAAAAGCAGTTGGAAATTATGTTTATGAAAATTTAAAATCAAACAATGTTTTAATAAATAAACCTCAAGGAGGATTTTATTTATTACCCGAATTTATTAATAAGAAATTTTCTTCATCCAGTGAACTATGCAATAATATTTTAAAAGAAACGGGAGTAGCTTTATTACCAGGATCAGATTTTGGTTTTTTAGAAAAAAAAATGTTAGCTAGATTAAGCTATACAGATTTTGATGGTGAAAATTTTATGAAAAATACAGATCGTAATGAAGAAATTAATTACGATATAATTAAAAAATATGCTCCAAAAATAATTGAGGGCACAAATAGACTTAAAGATTGGTCAAATAATTAAAATTATTCACTTATTAAGACTTTAGACAATTAAATCTCTAGACAGCATTCATTTTAATAGGTACATTTTTATACTAAATAATAAATAACGAGGGGAAAACATGAAAAAAATGATAACTACTTTTTCAACTGTTTTAGCTCTTGTTGTATCTACATTTTCATTTACAACTGTAGCAAAATCTGCTGAGTTCTTTACCATAGGAACAGGCGGACCTACTGGAGTTTATTTCCAAACAGGAAACGCTATTTGTAAAATGTTACACAAATACGCAACAAGTTCTGAACACGGAAGAAAAAAAGCAGCCACAGATAAAGCATATAGATGTACAGCTCCATCAACAGGTGGATCAAACTATAATATTGGTCAAATTAAAGATGGTGAGTTTCAATTTGGTGTTGCTCAATCTGACTGGCAGTTCCATGCTTATAATGGCTCTAGCAAATGGGAAGGAAAACAGTTTAGTAATTTAAGAGCTGTTTTTTCAGTTCACAACGAACCTTTTCAAATTTGGGCAAGAAAAAAAGCAAAAGTGAAAGACTTTAAAGGTCTTAAAGGTAAAACTGTTAACATAGGTAATCCAGGTTCAGGTCAAAGAGGAACTATGGAAGTACTTATGGCAGCAATGGGAGTTGACAATAGCTATTTCAAAGGAGTTACAGAGTTAACTTCTTCTGAACAAGTTAAAGCACTTTGCGACGGTAAAATAGACGCTTATGGATATTCCGTAGGATTTCCAAATGGTGCTATGGAGCAGGCAGCAACTTGTGCAGCAAAAGCATTGCCAATCAATCTTACTGGCGGACCTGTTCAAGGTTTAATAGATGGTGCGCCTTATTATGCAGCAGCAACAATACCCGCAGGAACTTACACAGGACAAAAAAAAGATGTAACTACTTTTGGTGTTAAAGCTACTGTTGTAACTAGTGCTGATGTATCTGAAGAGCTAGTTTATTTAGTAACAAAAGCTGTTTTTGAAAACTTTGATGATTTTAGAAAACAACATCCTGCTTTTGGTCCTTTAGAGAAGAAAAACATGATTGCTGATGGTTTATCCGCTCCATTACACCCAGGTGCTATTAAATACTATAAAGAAGCTGGATTAATGTAGTCTAAATACTTAATTAAATTAAAAAGGCCCAATAAATATATTGGGCCTTTTTTTTGTAGTAAAGTATATTTCATAAATGAATCAAAAAGCTGATACCAAAATTGAAAGCAAAATTCACGAAGATTTATCTCCTACGAGAAATCTTACCGGATTACATCTAAAAATTGTTGGTGCTATAGCAATTATCTGGTCTTTGTTTCAACTTTGGTATGCTTCTCCATTTCCATTTTGGCTTAATGTTGGAATGTTTAAAGGGTTACCTGCTAGAGCTATTCATTTAGGTTTTGCTTTACTATTGGCGTTTTTAATATTTCCTATTTCTAGATCAAAAAAAATTTCAATCATAGATATTTTAATAAGTATAGTAGGGACTTTTTGTTGTCTCTATATATATTTTTTTTATGATCAATTAGTAGACAGAGGAGGAATTCTTTTAAAAATTACCTTAGGTCAAAATATTATTTTACCAATAGAATTAATTATTGGAGTATGTGGAATTTTAATATTACTTGAAGCAACTAGACGAGTAATAGGAATACCTTTGGTCATAATTGCAGTTTGTTTTTTATTATTTTCTTATTTTGGTAAATATGCTCCAGATATAATTTCTCATGGAGGACTTTCGTTAAAGAGGTTAGTGGGATTTCAGTGGTTTGATCAAGAAGCCATATTTGGAATTCCGATTGGTGTTTCTGTAGATTTCATTTTTTTATTTGTTTTATTTGGTGCTCTTTTAGAAACTGCGGGTGGAGGAAGATATTTTTTAGATTTAGCTTTTGCCATGGTTGGAAAAATGAGAGGAGGACCAGCAAAAGCAGCAATATTAGCATCTGGAATGACAGGCATGATTTCCGGTTCATCAGTTGCAAACACGGTTACTACTGGAACATTTACTATTCCAATTATGAAAAAAGCTGGATTTTCAAAAGAAAAAGCAGGAGCTATAGAAGTATCATCTTCAGTTAACGGTCAAATAATGCCTCCGGTAATGGGAGCAGCAGCTTTTGTAATGGCAAGTTTTATTGGAGTTACATATTTTGAAGTTGTTAAACATGCTTTTTTACCTGCAATAATATGTTATGTTGCTTTATTTTATATCTCTCATCTTGAAGCTTTAAAATTAAACCTTAAGGGTATGGATGATGAAGATGTTCCTAATTTAAAAAAAACTTTTTTATCTGGACTTCATTTTTTAATTCCAATTTTTGTTTTAATTTTCTTGTTAGTTTATATGAGGTTTACAGCATCATATTCAATTTTTTATGCGACTTTATCTTTAATATTAGTAAATTTGTTAAATAAAATAATTAAAGAATCAAATTTTAAGAATGGTTTAATAACCTGGTACAACCAAACGATTGTAGGATTTGAAAAAGGAGCAATAAATATGGTTGGCGTTGCCATTGCTATTGCAACCGCAGGGGTGATTGTTGGTGCAGTAGGTTCTACAGGCTTAAGCACAAATCTTATCATCGTTATAGAATCTATAGCAAAAGATAACATTGCAATATTAATACTATTAACTATGATTTTATGTTTGTTGCTCGGAATGGGACTTCCAACAACAGCAAATTACGTTGTAGTTGCATCACTTATGGCAACAGTTTTGGTAGATGTAGGTAATGCATCTGGTTTTATTTTTCCACTTATAACAGTTCATCTATTTGTTTTTTATTTTGGTTTAATGGCAGACGTCACACCTCCCGTGGGCCTTGCCTCCTACGCAGCAGCCGCTATTTCAGGCGGAGATCCGATTAAAACAGGCATGCAAGCTTTCTGGTATGAAATAAGAACAGCTGTTTTACCAATTATTTTTTTATTTAATCACGAACTATTATTAATTGGGATTGAAAATATTTGGCATGGAATATTAGTAATTATAACATCATTAGTAGGAATATTAGTTTTTTCCGCTGCCACCCAAGGATGGTTTATCAATAAGTTGAGATGGTTTGAAATAATAGTCTTTCTCGTAATATCCATATCATTTTTATCACCAGAATTTGTTTTAAATAAGTTTTATCCAAAATTTAATTATATAAATTTAAATGATGCAAATACAGTTACTTTACAATCTAAAAAAGACGTTCATATAAAAATTACCAGACCAAGTCCATATGGAGAAAGGTATAAATTGTTTGAAATAAAAAAAGGAACATTTGATGAAGAATTTAACTTAGAAAAATATGGATTAAATCTTGTGAAAAAAGAAGGCAAAATTATTGTTGATACACTTGATTGGAAAGGTGAAGCTATAAAAAGTGGTTTTGAAATGAATGATATTATTACTGAATTAAAAACAGAAAATTTTGATAGACCAAATAAAGATTTGGTTTATATTTTTTCATTAATTTTATTAATAATATTTGGTTATTTTAATTATAAAGAATATAGATTTAAAAAAAATTAAAACTATCTTTGATATTCAATAAATTTTTTAAGAGATAAATTCAAAAATTTTTCATAAATTAAACCATCTTTATTTATATTTGGTTTGTGTAAAAATGACTTATTCATTCTAAAGTCATAAGATGGTTCAAAAAAGAAAGGTATAGACATTCTTTTTGTTTTATTCCACAACACTCTGTGATTTGTAGCTTTAAACTTTCCTTTACTTAAAAATTCAAGAGCTCTTCCTGTGTTTACAATTAAAGCCTTTTTGTTAAATGGCACATTATGCCATTTTTTATTTTTTCTGTTCTGTACTTGTAAGCCACCTTTTTTATCTTGATAAAGAACTGTGAATATTCCACTATCTACATGAGTTTCGCATCCAAGAGCCACCCCATCTTGCTTTGATGTTTCCACAGGCTTTAATTGATTTGGATAATAGTTAAATCTTAAAGTACTTAGAGTTTTATATCTAGAAAAAGCTTTTTTAGAAATTTTAGTATCTTTATTATAAAGTTTGATAATTCCTTTAAATAAAGTTTCACATAAATCATAAATACAATCATAATAATTTGATAATATTTTTATTGATTTTTTATCAATAGATTTATTAAGGTTTAGGTATTCTATATATTGATTTTTAATACTATTAGCATAGTTTTTTGTAACTTTTAAATCACCTATATCCAAACCTTCTTTTCCATTTACATCATTAGGAAAATATCCTCTGTAAACATTTTTATTTTTAAAATTCCATTTTTTAGGCGAAAGTCTTCTTTTATTTTTTTTGGAAGAATTAAAAAATTTGTTGCCTACATTGCAAACATTTTTAATATTTTTTTGACTTATTCCATGACCAATAATTTGAAAAAAACCTATATTAACACAAGCTTTTTTAATTTTATTAATGGTTTCAATTGATTTATTTGAATTGAAATCTTGATTAATTATTGAAGAAATATTGATAGTAGGAATTAAATTCTTAGTCATTTATCTCAAAGGTTTTTCTGTAACAATAGGTTGATCTTGGGTTTTTTCACGAATAAAAATATATATACTTCCACTTACAATTAAAATCATTCCAACAATTGTTCTTTGACTTGGTATTTCATCAAAGAAAATCCATCCATTTAATGATGCCCATACTAATATTGAATATTCAAATGGCGATACAACAGCCGGAGAAGCTATACGATAAGCTGTAAAAAAACAAAGAAACCCTGTAGCACCAATCACACCTATTAAGATCATATAAGGAAAAGAGAATCCCAAATTACTAAACCATTTTCGTAAAATAAATTGAGAAGCTGGATAATCAAAATTGTTGTATTGACCATCACCAATAAAAAAATAAATTATTAAACTAATTGTTATTGCAAAAATATAAAAGTGGAGCATTTGCGAATAAACATCATCTTTATCAGATGTTTTCTTTATAATTATCATTGATAAAGAATAACAAAATGCACATAAAACAGGCGTTAAACTTAAATAGTCAAAATCGTTAAAATCAGGATTTAATATTATATAAACACCTATAAAACCAATTATCACGGCAGACCATCTTCTTATTCCCACTTCTTCTTTTAAAAAAAATATTGCAAAAACTGTTATCAAAAAAGGACTAGCAAAAAATAGAGCAGTGGCTGTAGCTAAAGGCATTATAGTTAATGAAATATAAAAAGAACTAAAACCAAAAAAGAAAAGAATTACACGTATACTTGTAAGCAAAGGGTAATGAGTAGTAAAAATTATTGGTTTGTTTGTTATTTTTAGATAAGAAGCGATAACTATAAAACTTACCAATGTTCTGACAAAATAGGCTTCATACAAATTAACACTAGTATTAATATATTTAAATATTGCATCCATAAATGAAACAATAAACATACCAATTAATATAAGAATAATGCCTTTTGGATTATTATTTTTTGTGCTCATTTTGCACCTATATCAAATTTTTTATCTTCTTTATATTTTATTAATCATGTAAGATTAATTTTATGATTTCAGACGAAGATCAGATAATGATGGAGACCTTATACTGGTGGGGGATACCAACATTATTTAGATGTAAAAATGATCCAGATCCAAAAAATTGTGATATTGCTTTGGTAGGTGTACCTCATAGTACTGGCAATGGAACTACAGAAAGAGATCAGCATTTAGGTCCAAGGGCAGTAAGGAATATTTCAGCAATGTTAAGAAGATCTCACCTTCATTATGGTATTGATCCATGGAAACAAAATAAAATTCACGATTTGGGTGATGTGCCTCTTCCAGAAGCAAATGATAATGAAAAATGCATAGAGAGAATTTCAAGTTTTTATGATCATATTGAAAAAGCTGAAAAGCCAGTAGTATCAATTGGAGGAGATCATTCAATAACTGGGGGAATTGTTCAAAGTTTAGCAAAAAAAAATTCTAAATTAACTAAAGGAAAAAAAATTACTTTAGTTCACTTTGATGCCCATACAGATTGTTATGAAAAATTAGACCATTTTTTAGGCGCTAAAAAATCCGCTGCTCATTGGGCTTCATATTTAGTTAAACAAGAAAATGTTGATCCATCAACAAGTACTCAAATTGGAATTAGAGGTAATCCAAGAACTTTAGATTGGCTGCAAGCAAGTTATGACATTGGGTACCAAGTTATAACTATGGATGAATACAAAGAATTAGGACATGAAAAATGTTCTAAAATGATTTTAGATAGATTGGGAGACAATCCAATTTATGTTACTTTTGATTTAGATTGTTTAGATGCAACTGTTGCACCAGGAACTGCAAATTTAGAGCCAGCTTTTAGAGGGTTTAACATGGATGAGGCAAGAAAATTAATTCAAAGTCTAAAAGGTAAAAATGTAATTGGTGGCGATGTTGCCTGCTTAATGCCAACAAAAGATAGTCCAAATCAAATTACTTCAATGGTTGCAGCATCAATAATGTTTGAAATAATTTGTTTAATTTGTTTAAATTTAAAAAAAAAATGAAAAAAATATTATTTATGTTAGTTCTAAGTTTACTAGTTTCTAGTAATGTTAATGCAGGGTGTGATGACCCATTGGCAGATGGTGTGGATTATACTAATTGTAGATTTTCAGACGGACAAGATTTACAAGGTAGTTATTTGCCAAACTCAAACTTATCTTTTACAGGATTTATTCAAGTAAATTTTGATAAAAGTATTATGATGAATTCAATTTTAGCTTTTGGAACATTTTCGGAGTCATCTTTTGTTAGAGCAAATTTATATGAATCTAATTTACAAGGTGCTAATTTTGAAAAAACTAATTTTACTAGCGCAAATTTAACAAGAGTAAATTTTCAAGGCGCTTCATTAATTGAAGCTAATTTTAAAGATAGTAATTTGTTTGAAGCTAACTTTACAGCTGCAAATATTACAAACGTAAATTTCGAAGGATCTAATCTAAATAATGCTACCTGGGCAGATGGCAAAAAATGCGGACTAGGATCAATTGGAGAGTGTAAAAAATAATATTTAAATATTATTTAAAATTAATTCAGAAGCTTTTTCTGCTATCATTAGAGTAGGTGCATTTAAATTTGCACTTGGAATTTCTGGCATTACTGAAGCATCTACAACTCTTAAGTTTTGTATTCCTTTAACTTTTAAATTTTCATCAACAACTGCCATATCATCCACACCCATTTTGCAAGTACCACACGGGTGATAAGCTGTTTCTGCTTTAGATCTGATATATTCGTTTAGCTCATCATCGCTTTGTTTGTCAGATCCTGGACCAATTTCATTTCCTGAATGTTTTGCTAAAGAAGGTTGTGATAGTATTTTTCTTGCAACATGAATACATTCTCTTGTTTGTTTTAGATCATCTTCGTGTTCTAAATAATTAAATAAAATTTTGGGATAATCATATGGGTTTGATGAATTAAGAGTTATTAATCCTCTGCTTTTTGGATGGTTAGGACTTGCATGTAATTGATAACCATGTGAGCCTGGGTTAACTAAACCATGGTCAATAACAAATGATGGAAAAAAATGAAATTGAATATTTGCTATTTCTCTTTCAGGAGAAGATTTTGCAAACCCTCCAGCCTCTAAATAAGATTGTGAACAAGGTCCAGATTTAGATAAAAACCATTGTATTCCAGCTAGAACTTTTGGAATTAACTTTGTGTAAGTATAAAGAGTATCAGGAGTTTTACACTCTTGCATAATGTATGTTTCCAAATGATCTTGAAGGTTTCTGCCAACGCCTTTCAGGTCGTTAACAACATTAATTCCTTTTTCTTTTAAATGATTTTCATTACCAATTCCTGAAAGCATAAGCAACTGAGGTGAATTAATTGAACCACCGCTTAATATTATTTCTTTTTCAGCATAAACTTTTTCAATTTTATTTTTAATTTTTACTTCTATACCTATTGCTTTTTTTCCATCAAAAATAATTTTTTCAACAAATGAATTAGAAAAAACATTTAAATTTCTTCTTTTTTTTGCAGGGTTTAAATAATATTTTGTAGCACTAGCTCTTTGGCCTTCATGAATTGTTGTATCAAACATACCAAAACCTTCTTGTTTTTCACCATTCATATCATGGTTAACTACATGACCTGCTTCTGAAGCTGAATTTATAAAAGCTTTAAATAAAGGATTGTCATTTTTTGATTGATTAACAGGAAGTGGTCCAAATGATCCCCTATATTGGTTTTCTCCTCCAGACCATGTTTCAATTTTTTTAAAATAAGGTAAAATTTTTTCGTAAGACCAAGACTTTAATCCAAAATTTTCCCATCTTTCATAGTCATTTCTGTTACCTCTAACAAAAACCATTCCGTTATGGGCTGAACATCCTCCAATCATTTTTCCTCTAGGACAAAATAATCTTCTATTATTTAAATGTGGCTCAGGTTCAGAGTAATATTTCCAATTATATTTTGGATCATGCATTGTATACAGTAAAGCAAGTGGCATTTTTACCTTCCAAATATCACTTGTTCCTCCAGCTTCGAATACAGCAACCTTGTTGTTTTGATTTTCTGACAGTCTGTTTGATAGGACGCATCCAGCTGATCCAGCACCAATAATTATATAATCAAATTTCATAAAAGTTGAGAATTTAGTAAATCTTTATAGTCATTGATAGATTTAATTTTTATATTAGTTTTTTTTGCCAATTCATCAAATTTTCTCAATTTTATTGCATTTTTAAAATAAGGAATTTTTTCAAATTGATTACTTTCTTTTTTGTTAAGTATTCCTCCTTGTAATTTTAAACTTATCTTTGAGGCATCCGAAAGATGGTTGTAGTATTTTTTATTTCTTGCCAGGTATCTTTTAGCTAATACGTGATATTTTATTGGTTCAACTACTTGTTCTTTAAAAAAATTTTTAAGATATTCAAATCCTATACTTTCATGGTTGCCATCTTCATTATTTTTTACCAATTCATCAGGATCTTCAATAATAAAATGTCCATAATCATGCAGTAAACACGAACAAATCAAAGCATCTTTAGATTTTGCTTTTTCCGCTAGCATAGCAGACTGAATCATATGTTCAGACATTGTTACTTTTTCACCGATATAAAGAGATTTATTATTTTTAAAATTAGAAATGATTTTATCTAATATGTGCATTGCTTATTGTGGATTATCTCCTTCAACAGCTATTCTATCCATTATTCTTTCATAACCCAGACCTTTTTCTGGATAAAAATCTGCTATTGCATAATGGATAACACTTCTGTTATCCCAAATTGCAACTGAATTTTCTGTCCAAGTAAATCTGCAAGTTAAATCAAGTCTTGCTTGGTGTTCAAAAATTTGTTTTAAAATTTCATCACTTTCAGCTTTGTCTATTCCAATTATTTCTTTAGTGTATGTCCAATTAACAAATAGAATTTTTTTTCCAGTTTCAGGATGAGTTCTAACAATTGGATGTTCATTAGAATATTCATCATAGTTTTTTTTGTTGTTACCTTCCATTTTTTTATAATTTTTTATAAAAAATTCAGCACCCAGAGAACTATGAATTGCTTTTTTATCTTTGATTTTTTCTTTTATTTTTTCATCTAAAGTTTCCCATGCAAGCTCCATGTTAGAAAAACAAGTGTCTCCTCCAACTGGTGGAATTTTAATTGATTTTAATATTACAGCTTTAGTTGGTTTAAAATTATAACTTACATCACTATGCCAGTTTTCACCCCATTGATTTTTTTCATCTTCAGCTTTTATAATTCTTACAATTTCAGGATGTTCTTCCAAACCTTTTACATAAGCGTGTGTTTCTAAAGGTCCAAATTTTTCAGCAAGCGCTATGTGCTGTTTTGATGTTAAAGGCTGATCTCTAAAAAAAATAACTTTATGTTCTAATAATAAGCTATTAATTTTCTTAAAATTTTCATCTGAAACATCAGTCAGATCTATACCTTTAATTTCCGCTCCTAGAGCACCCGATAATAACTTTACTTCCACGTTCATTTAATTTTGATTATTTTTTAAGTTTATTTGAAAATTGCAAGTTATCAATTTTAAATTTTGATTTATTTTCTTTGATAAATTGATCCATTATTAATACTTTTTCTTCTTCAAATTCGGTAACTTTTCTAAAATTTAGATCAATATACAAAGATAAAACTTCAGTTGTAGCAGATAAAATATTTTTACTTTTTTCATACATTTCTAATTTGTAATGAAGTCTCTTCTTGTCGTGATCAAAATGAGAAATAAAAACATCAACTTCTTCACCTTCTTTAACTTCATTATTATAAGTAGTGTGTGTTTCAACAACCATTGTACTTCTTTTTGTTGTTTTAGCAGAATTTTCACCCATCTTAAATTTTGATAAAATTATTTCTGCTCCTTTATCAAATACCAAAATATAATAAGATAAATTCATGTGATTATTATAATCAGTCCATTCATTAATTATTTTTGTGGTTTTCAGAAAAAGAGACATTTTTAATTTTTATAACTAGGATCTTCAGTATCTAAAATTGATCTTACTGCTTTTAAATGTAGTCCACACATATCAGTACTATAATTTTCCCAATCTTGAGCAGTTTTTTCTGCAACTTCTGGAATTGCTATATTTAATTCTTTTCCAGTTGATAAAGCTGTTATGTATGTTTCACATGCTTTTTCAAAATAATATAAATCGTCAAAAGCTTGAGCAATTGTTGGAGCTGCTGTTAAAATTCCATGATTAGCTAAAAGAAGTATGTTGTAGTTACCAATACTGTTTGCCATTTTTTCAGACTCTTCTTCAAAACCCAATCCACCAAACTCTTTATATACTGCTACTCGATTATAAAAACGCATAGTATTTTGATCAATAGGTGGAAGAGTTGGGTCTTTTAAACATGATAGTGCTAAAGCATACTTGGAATGTACATGAAGTATACATTTTGCGTTTGGAACTTTTTTATGAATTGCACCGTGAATATTTATTGCTGTTGGATCTACAATTTCTGGTTTTTTTTTCATTTCTTCAAATTTTTTATCCTCAATCAAAACCAGGTCACTAGCTTTAATTTTACTAAAATGCATTCCTGTTCCATTTACATAAAAATCACCATTAGAATCTGGCGAACATACGCTGAAATGGTTAGCAATGCCCTCATGCATGTTCAATTTTGCTGTCCATCTAAAAATAGCCGCTAAATCATTTAATAATTCAGATCTCTCCATATTTAGTATGATATTATACTTTTATTAAAAATAAATATTCTAATTTTATTGACTCTTTTTCGATCTAATAGTTTGTTTGTATTGAACCTTTAGTTATGATACTCTTTTTGAGTATCGGAAGACAGTACAAAAAGGTATGTAGATTAATATCAAATTGTATGGCCGAAGGAGCAACCACCCCGGAAACTCTCAGGCAAAAGGACCGACCATATTAACTCTGGAAAGAGAATAATTCTCGCCGAAGGAGCAAATCTCTCAGGCAAATAGACAGAGGGGGTTAAAGAGTTAATATGAAAACAAAAAAAACATCCCTGTTTGATCTACACAAATTTCATGGAGCAAAGTTTGTAGAGTTTGCAGGATATGAAATGCCTATTCGATATAAAACCGGAATTGTTGAAGAGCACAATCTAACAAGATCTAAATCAGGAATATTTGATGTTTCTCATATGGGACAGTTATTTATTAAAGGTGAAAAAGAATTAACAAAAGACTTAGAGAAAATTTTTCCAATAGATTTACAAAACCTTCAAGTTAACCAAAGCAAATATTCATTTTTGATGAAAGATAATGGCGGAATATATGATGACTTGATTATTACAAAGTTAGAAGATGGATTTATGATTATCTTAAATGCAGCGTGTAAAGAAAAAGATTTAAAAGTTTTAAACTTAAAACTAGGAAATAAATATGATCTAAAACTAAGTAGCAATTTATCTTTAATTGCAATTCAAGGACCCGATGCAAGAAATGTTTTAGAAAAGTTAGTTCCTAATATTTCAAATTTAAAATTTATGCAGGGGAATAAGTTTAAATATCAAAATAACAAATTATATATAACAAGATCAGGATATACAGGGGAAGATGGCTTTGAAATATCTATTCCTAATGATGCTGTAGAAATTTTTGTAAAAAATTTAATAGAGCTAGGTTCAAGTTTAGTTGGTTTGGGAGCCAGAGATACTTTACGACTAGAAGCCGGTCTTTGCTTATATGGTCACGATATTAATGAAGAAACAAGTCCTATAGAAGCAAATTTAAAATGGGCAATTTCAAAAAATAGATTGGATACACAGTTTTTAGGATCACAAACTATAAATAAACAGATAGCAGAAGGAGTTCAAAAGCTGAGAGTTGGAATTAAACCTGAAAGTCGAGTTATTGCTAGAGAGAGTACAAAAATTTATGATGGACAAGATAATGAAATTGGAAAAATAACAAGCGGAACATTTGGGCCAAGCGTTCAATCATCTGTTGCAATGGGTTATGTTGATAATACTTTTTCGAAAATAAATACTAAAATATTTTTAGAAGTAAGAGGAAACAAATACCCAGCAAATATTTGTAATTTACCATTTTATAAAAAAAACTACGTGAAAGGAGCGATAAATGAGTAACTTAAAATTTTCTAAAGAACATGAGTGGATAAAAATAGATGACGATATAGCTACAATCGGAATAACAAAACATGCAACAGAAATGCTAGGAGATATTGTTTTTATTGAACTGCCTAAAAAAGAAACTTTAGTTCAAAAAGATGGAAATATTGGAGTTGTTGAATCTACCAAAGCAGCAAGCGATGTTTACACACCTATTTCTGGAGAAATTATTGAAACCAATCAATCAATTGTTGATGATCCTTCAAAAATAAATTCCGATCCAGAAAATGAAGGATGGATTTTTAAATTAAAAATCAAAGACAAATCAGAAATAGATACTTTAATGAATAAAGAAGAATACGATAAATTTGCAAAAGAAAGTAATAACTAAATGCTTAAAAATGCACAAAAAGATTTTATTAAAAGACACATAGGTCCTACTGAAGCAGAACAAAAGACAATGCTTCAAGAGTTAGGTTTTAATAGTCTAGATGAACTTATATCAAAAACCGTTCCAGAAAAAATTTTATTAAAAGAAAATTTAAGCATTGGAGATTCAAACTCAGAATATAAAGCATTAAGAAAACTAAAAGAAATAGCTAAAAAAAATAAAGTTTATTCTAGCTTTATTGGCATGGGTTATTATGGGACTTACACTCCGTATGTAATATTAAGAAATATACTTGAAAACCCAGGCTGGTACACCTCATATACTCCTTATCAACCAGAAGTCGCTCAAGGAAGACTTGAAATGTTGATGAATT
>CAZAGV010000004.1:15142-34723 GCA_964484975.1 uncultured Candidatus Pelagibacter sp. | reverse complement strand
CCTATAGAATTTAAAAATTCTCCTATTTCTTTATCCAGTGCACCTCCTCCAGAAATAAAAGCTCTTAAATTTCCACCAAATTGCTTTTTTATTTTTTTTCTTACTAATGCATCTAGCAATGAATTTGTTAATTTTTCAAAAAAGGTCATTTTTTCATTCAACAGTCTTTTCTTACCCAGTCGAATTGTTGCATCAATTAATTTAGCTTTAAAACCTTTTTGCTTCTTCATGTTAATATTAATTTTGTTATAAAGATTTTGATAGAATCTCGGAACAGCAGTCATAATCGTTGGTTTTGCTTCAGATATATTATCCAAAAGTTTTTCTATTTTTTCTGCATAAAAAACTTTAGCTCCTACAGCTATCTGTGCAAATTGCACACAATGTTCATATGAGTGGGAAAGAGGTAACCAAGTTAAAAATACTGGTCTTGAATCTATTAATGGTTTCATTATTTCACATGCTCCTTCTAGATTGTTTAAAATACCACCGTGACTTAATATTACTCCCTTTGGATTACCGCCGGTTCCGGAAGTATAAATTATACATGCGATCGACGATCTTTTTAAATTTAAATTTTGTGTTTTATCTTTTTCAAATAAATCATTTTTAATAATTGAGTTAAAATCTAGAAACTTTTCTTTATTACTTATATTTAAATTATGATGTGCTTTATATATTTCATCAAATGTAATAATTTTTTTTATAAAATTCTTTTCATTAATAATTGCGTTTAATTTTTTTAGCATATCATTGTTAGAAACAATAATTATTGAAGGTTCGCAGTCTTCTATTAAATATTTGTAATCATCTTCGGTATAAGTTGTATATGCTGGTACTGTAATACCGCCAGATAACATGATAGCTAAATCAGTAATAAACCATTCAGGTCTATTTTCTGAAACTAAAAGACATCTGTCGCCTTGATTAATGTTCTCTTTTATTGTCTTTGAAAGTTTAAAAATATTTGTTTTTACTTCTTCCCATGTATAAGTTTTTTTGTTATTTGGGTTTAGCCATTGTAATAAAACACTTTTTGGATCATGTTTTTCAGCCTGATAAAAAAATAATTCAGTTAAACTATTAAAATTTTCTAGTTTCATAATTTTTTTGGTGGGCAAAGAGAGACTCGAACTCTCACAGTATTGCTACCATTGGATTTTGAGTCCAACGCGTCTACCAGTTCCGCCATTCGCCCTAGTTTAATTGTCATTAATTTATTTATAAAATAATAGTATAAGAAGAATTATTGTATTAAAAGAAAATATGTTTAAAGAACTTTATCTAAAATCAATTAAATTAGCTGGTCATAAAAATTCGAAATTTTTTTTAGGTTTTTTTTCATTTATTGAAAGTTTTATATTTCCAATACCTCCCGATGTAATAATTATTCCAATGACAATAGCAAAAAGAAAAGAATGGATTAAAATTGCTTTAATTGCCACAGCTAGCTCTGTCCTTGGAGCTTGTTTAGGTTATTTTATTGGTTATGTTTTTTTTAATGAAATCGGTATAAAGATTTTTGAATTTTATGGTGTAGATCCATCTTTTTGGAAAAATAAAATTTCATCTGAGGGTGGATCAATTGCCTGGATTACCTTATTGGCAATAGCTGGATTTTCCCCTTTACCTTTTAAGCTATTAACCATTAGCAGTGGATTTATTCATTTTAATTTAGCATATTTTATTATTGTTTCTTTATTAACTAGAGGTTCAAGATTTTTCTTAATTGCATTTTTAATTGGAAATTTTGGTCCAGCAATGAAAATATTAATTGAAAAAAAGCTATTAAAAATATCTATAATTATCTCTATAATTATAATGGTTTTTGCTTATCTCGTTTATAAATTTTTAACTAATTTTTTAACATAAATTTATGAAAAAAATTTATATAATTATTTTCATTATTTCTTTGCTCTCGTTACTGATAGCTTTGTATATTGAATTTTTTTTAGGTTATCAGCCTTGTAAATTATGTGTTTACCAAAGAATACCATATTTAATTGCAATTTTTTTAACTTTTTTAGGAATAAGTTACTCAAAAAATTTGATTTGGTTATATACATTGTTATTAGTTTTCTTTTCGAGTTTTTTGCTTTCGGGATATCATTTTGGAATAGAGCAAGAAATATTTAAAGAATTTTCAGGATGCACTGGAAGCTCAATGAATATTATAGATAAAAATGAACTGCTAAAATTACTAAATTCAGAGGTAAATAGTTGTAAAAATGTTGATTTTCGAATTTTTGGATTATCTCTTGCGACAATAAACTTTTTGTTATCATTTGTAATTTTTATATTAATTTTAAAAGTAATTAATAATGAAAAAAACAAATAAGAACAAAATAGAAGAATTTATTAGAGTTGACCATGCTGGTGAGAGAGGTGCAATTAAAATTTATGAAGGACAACTTTTGGCTTTAAATACTATAGTAGAAAATGAAGAATTAAAAAAAAAAATTGAGGAAATGCAAGTTCATGAAAGAGAGCATTGTGATTATTTCGAAAAAGAAATTAAAAGAAGAAATATTAAACCTACAAAATTTTTACCATTATGGGATTTATTAGGTGTAGGGCTTGGATTTGGATCTACTTTAATAGGAAAAAAAGCAGCCATGCTGTGTACTGCTTCAGTAGAAGAAGTAATTGATAAACACTATCAAAATCAAATTAACCAATTAAAAAATGATGAAAAAGAACTTAAAAGTAAAATAACTAAATTTAGAGATGATGAACTCCATCATAAAGATATTGCATATAAAGAAGGGGCAACTAAAAAAGGTTTTTATTCAATAATGGATAAAATTATTAAAACTGGATCTAAAATTGCAATAGGTATTTCAGAAAAAATTTAATTAAGGCTCTAACTCTACATCCCAATATAAATAATCTATCCAACTCTTGTGTAAAAAGTTTGGAGGAAAATTTTTTCCATTCTTATGTAGATCTTCTGTTGTTGGTTGATATGGCTTTTGATTTAAAGTCATTCCAGAAAATTTAAGTAATCGTCCTCCTTTTTGGACATTGCAAGATGAACATGCGGTTACTACGTTGTCCCAGTTAGTTTTTCCACCTTTTGATCTTGGAAGCAAGTGATCAAATGTTAATTCTTTTTTATCTCCACAATATTGACACGAAAATTTATCTCTTAAAAAAACGTTGAACCTTGTAAAATTTGGATTTGTTAGTGGTCTAATATAACTTTTTAAAGCAATTACACTTGGTAGTTTCATACTAAATGAAGGGCTTCTAATTATTCTATCGTAATAACTTATTATAGATACCCTGTCTAAAAAAACTGATTTTATAGAATCCTGCCAGCTCCATAAAGAGAGTGGATAGTAGCTTAAGGGTCTATAGTCTGCGTTCAAAACAAGCGCAGGACATTTTTCTAAAGCCATGCTGGTATCAAAAGAGTTATTCATCAGATAAGATTAGCTTAATTAATTTTATTAATCAATGATTCAAAAATTTATTAAATATATAAGTTTTTTTTTATATAGTCTAATGCAATGCTTGAGGCTTCAATTGGAATATGATGACCACAATTTTTGATCATTATTGTTTCAACATTTACTTTATGTCTGATTAAAAAATCTTTTGCTTCAAGTAAACGATTTGGTGGCACAACAATATCTTGGTCACCATGAATCAAAAGCATTTTTGTTTTAGATTTTATTCTTTTAGAAATATTTTCTTTATCAATTATTTTTCCTGAAAATCCTACAATACAATTAAAATTTTCTTCTGCTGCTAAACCTAAATTTATAGACATCATACAACCTTGACTAAAGCCCGAGATACAAATTTTAGAATTATTTAAATTATATTCTGATTTAATTTCATTAATAAAAAAATTTAATTTTTTCTCTGCTTTAATTGATTCTTCAAGAATATAAGCTGGATCATCTTTGTCTAAATCAAACCATTGAAAACCATTTGGATTAATTGAACATTTTTCGATACCATCAGGACATAAGAATATTGTTTCAGGTAAAAATCTTTTCCAATTTAATGTCACAGCACTTATATCGTTGCCATCTCCTCCATAGCCATGAAGTAAAATTACAGCATTTTTAATATTATTATTTTCTGGTTTTATTATTTTTGTATCTAAACTAAACTTCATAAGTAAAAAAAATTTTAGTCATATTCTTGTAACCATTTTATAATTTTTTTATCATCAAAATTAACAAATCCTATTACTCGAGCAAATTCTTCACCTTTCTTATTTATAAAGACTGTAGTTGGTAATCCTCTTAACAAAAACTTATTTGCTAATTCTACATCTTTATCAAAATATATTTCTAAATTATTTATTTTTAATCTTTTATAAAAATTTTTTGATTTTTCAACATTATCTCTTCCAGCATTAATGGGTATTATTTGCAAATTAGTAAAAACTGGGTTTGCTTGTAATCTATTTAAAGATGACATTTCTTCTATACATGGAGCACACCATGTTGCCCAAAAATTTATAATAATTAGTGAATTTTCAAACTTATTTAGATTAATTATTTCATTGTTGATGTTTTTAAAATTTATTTTTTCTAGTTTTATTGGATCTTTATGTATAACTAAATTCTTTAAATTTGGCTGCTGTATTGCATAAGATGAACTTGATGATATTAGATATATAAAAATTAAAATAAATTTTAATGTTAATAATTTCATTCTAAAGGGTATAGTTACATAACATGGCACAAAATAAAAACAATAAAGCTATTTGGAATACAAGAATAAAGAAAGATACATCGTCAATTTTCAAAAAAGTTGGTAGTTCAATTGATATAGATAAAAGACTATTTAAAGAAGATATTCAAGGATCAATTGTTCATGTTGAAATGCTATTTAAACAAAAAATTATATCATTTAAAATTAAAAATAAAATAATTTGGGGATTAAATAGAATAAGAAACGAAATTATAAAAAAAAAATTTAACTTTAATTCTAATCTTGAAGATATCCACATGAATATTGAAAATAGATTATTTGAAATTGTTGGAGAAGATGCTGGATATATTCATACAGGAAGATCAAGGAACGACCAAGTTATTACTGATTTTAAACTCTGGTTAAGAAATTCAACTCGTGAGATTATTAATCATTTAAATAATTTAGAAAAAATTATTATAAAAGATGCTGAAAAAAATATTGAAACTGTAATGCCAGGTTTTACGCATTTAAAAAATGCACAACCTATTTCATTTGCTCACTATTTGTTAGCTTACATCGAAATGTTTAAAAGAGACAAAAAAAGATTTCAAAATAATTTAGAAAATTTATCAGAAAATCCTTTGGGTGCTGCTGCGTTGGCAGGAACAAGTTTTAATATTGACAGAAACTATACTTCAAAAAAATTAAAATTTAAAAATCCAACAAATAATTCAATTGACACAATTGCTGATAGAGATTTTGTATTAGATTTTTTATATTCAGTATCAGTTTGTTCTATACATATTTCAAGACTAGCAGAAGAGTTTATCATATGGAATTCCGATGCTTTCAGATTAATCAAACTTAATGATAAAGTGGTTACTGGGTCATCAATAATGCCTCAAAAAAAAAATCCTGATACATTAGAATATCTGAGAGGAAAAACAGGAAATAGTTTTGGTAATTTATTTTCAATGCTTACTATTTTAAAAGGATTGCCACTTTCTTATTTTAAAGATTTACAAGATGACAAAGAATTAGTATTTAATTCTTTTGATCAAATAAAAAATTCAATTTTAATACTTATAGAAATATTAAAAAATTTTACTCCAAATAAAAAAAGAATGTATGAATTGGCTAATATTGGTTACACAACATCAACAGATTTGGCTGACTATATTGTTAAATATTATGGTTTGCCATTTAGAAAAGCATATCAAATAACTTCTAAAATAGTCAATTATGCGGAGTCTAAAAATATAAAATTAAATGAATTAACTTTAAAAGAATTAAAAAAGATAGAACCTAAGCTTAATGAAGATGTTTTAAAAGTATTTGATTTAAAAAATTCAATAAAATCAAAAAAATCATACGGCGGTACATCTTTTGAAAATGTTAAGAAGATGATAAAAAAGTATAAAAAAGAATCAAAATGATAAAAAAAATTCTGTTGATTGTTATTCTTTTAACTTTTGCTGTTTCGTGTGGAAAAAAAGCTGACCCAGAATACAAAGAAAGTAAATATAAATATATTAATCAAAAAAATATAATTTAATGAAATATAAAAAAAGGCACTTCTATATAGAGAATATTAGTGCCGAAAGGATAGCAAAACAATTTGGCACACCTTCATATGTATATTCATATAATAAAATAAAAAATAATATTTATAATTTTAAAAAAAAGTTTAAAACTATAAATCCCTTAATTTGTTTTTCATTAAAGTCTAATTCTAATTTAAAAATATTAAGTTTAATTAATAAATTTGGATTAGGAGCAGATGTAGTTTCAAAAGGCGAGCTCATGAGAGCTTTAAAAGCTAAAATAAAACCAGAAAAAATTGTTTTTTCTGGCGTTGGCAAAACTATAGATGAACTTAAATTTGCAGTAGGTAAAAAAATTTTATTAATAAATGCAGAATCAAAAAATGAAATTATTGAAATTGAAAAAATTGCTAAAAAAAATAATAAAAAAATAAATATTGGTATAAGACTTAATCCAAATACAGATGCCAAAACCTTAAAAAAAATTTCTACTGGCAAAAAAGAAAATAAATTTGGTTTAACTAGAAAAAATTTTTTGGAAATACTGAAAGAATATAAAGATTCAAAATTTATTAATATTATTTGTTTAAGTGTTCATATTGGAAGTCAAATTACTAGTAACTTACCTTATAAAAATATGTTGAATGTGGTTAATAAAATAATTCAACAATCAAGATATAAGTTCAAATACATAGATTTAGGCGGAGGCATGGGCATACAATATGAAAATAAATCAAATAAATTAGACTATCTAAAATATAATAAACAAATAAAATCTTTTTTGAAAAAAAATAACTCAAAGATAATTTTTGAACCTGGAAGATCAATTGTTGGCAATGCTGGTTATTTAATTTCAAAAATTACATACATAAAACAGACTAATTCAAAAAATTTTGTTATTTTGGACTCTGCTATGAACGATTTAATAAGACCAGCTTTGTATGGAGCAAAACATAAAATAATGCCTTCAAAACTAAACGGAATAAAAATATCAAAAAAACATGAGTTTGTTGGTCCAATATGTGAAACTACTGATAAATTCCTGACCGTTGACAAATATCAAAAAATGAATCAAAGAGATACAATTATAATTTGTGATGTTGGGGCATATGGAATGGTTTTAAGTTCTAATTATAACTTAAGACCAAAGCCGGCAGAAATTTTAGTAAATAAAAATTCAGCAAAAATTATAACAAAAAGACAAAAGTTAAATAATATTATTTAATTTTTCAATAGATGATTAAAAGAACACTTTTTCTATTTTTTTTTTATTTTGGAGTTATTTTTGTTTGTATATTTTTTTTACCAGCTTTAATTTTACCAAAAAAAATTACAATTTATGGTGGCAAAACTCTTGGATTTTGGTCTAAGTTTTGTTTAGAAATATTTTTATCAACAAAAATAGTAGTTAAAGGAAAAGAAAAAATTTTAAATAATGAAAAATTTTTCATTGCAAGTGCTCATCAATCACAATTTGAAACATTTTTTCTACAGTCACTGTTTAATTCGCCAGTTTTTATTCTAAAAAAAGAATTATTAAGGATACCAATTTTTGGATGGCATTTAAAAAAAATAGGTTCTATATCAATTGATAGGAATAAAATTTCTAAAGAAAATTTAAGTTTTTCAGATCAAATAAAAAATCACGTAAATAATTCAAATAGACCAATAATTATCTTTCCTCAAGCTACTCGAGTCGATGTATTGGATAGATCACCATTTAAAAAGGGAGTTAAAAGAATTTACGAAGAACTAAATATTTTCTGTCAACCTGTAGCGTTAAATTCTGGATGTGTATGGCCAAAAAATGGTAAATTAAAACCAAATAAAACATTAACTGTTTCAATTTTAGATCCTATAAGACCTGGAACGAATCCAGACGAATTTATAAATACACTTCAAAAAAATATATTTGAAGAAATTGATAAAATTATTTAGCCTTTCATTGGCATTACAACAAAAATACTATCAAAATCTCCAGGATCTTTAATCAATGCTGGTGAACCAGTATCTTTCAGATAAATCTCTATATGATCACCATCAAGTTGAGAAGCTACATCAATTAAATATCTAGAGTTAAAACTTATATCTAAGTCATGATCAAACTTAACATTTAAACTTTCTTTTCCATCGCCGCTATTTGTATTGTTAACTGAAAGATCTAAAACATCTTTTTTTAAGCTAAACTTTACTCCATCTTTTTTATCTAGAGATACTGAAGCAACTCTATCAACAGAATCCAAAAATGATTTTAAATCAACTTGAAGTTTTTTTTGATTTTCTTTTGGTATAACTTGAACATAATTTGGAAATTTGCCATCAATTAATTTTGAAATTAAAATACTATTATTTAATTCAAATTTTATTTTTGATTTAATATTAGAAATTTTTACATCTCCCTCATAATCTTCAAGCAAAGAACAAAGTTGAAAAATTGTTTTTTTAGGTAAAATTATAGGCTCAAAATCTATTTTTTCATTTAATCTAACTTTAGAAATAGACATTCTATGGCTGTCCGTTGCAGCGGAGGTTAAAAAAAATTTATCATCTATTTGTGTTTGGTGAAAAAAAATACCACTTAAATAATGTCTTGTTTCATCATTAGAAACTGAAAACTTGCACTTGTTGAGAAGTTTAAGTAAATTTTTTGAATTAATTAAAAATTCATTCTTATTAAAATTCTCGTCCGTTAAAGGAAATTCTGTTGCACTTATACAGTTTAAATTAAAATCTGACTTTTCAGACTCTAGATGTATTTTATTATCTCCAACACTTGAAAAGTTAATTTTTTTTCCAGAAGAAAATTTTCTCACTATATCATACATAATTGAAGAGGAAGTTGTAGTTTTTCCTTCTTCTAATATTTCAACATTCGATATTTGATGAATAAAAATTAAATCTAAATCTGTAGCTGTAATTGTTAGCTTTGAAGATGATGCATCTAATAATACATTTGATAATATTGGCAGAGTACTTCTTTTTTCAATTACACCTTGACAATAGTTTAAAGATCTTTGGAGGTCTTGTTGATTTAAATTAAATTTCATTTTCTTTGTTATATAGAATCTTATTTTTTAAATTATCTATATTTGAATTCAATTCTTTGTCTTCATGTCTTAATCTTTCAATCGTTTTTACTGAATGAATAACGGTAGTATGATCTCTATTTGAAAAAGACCTTCCGATTTCAGGTAAAGACTTTGAGGTAAGTAATTTTGCTAAATATATAGCTGTTTGTCTAGGTCTGACAAGGTATCTAGATCTTCTTGCTGACAACATTTCATTTTTACTTATTTTAAAAAATTGACAAACAATAGTTTGGATTAAATCTATTGTTACTTTATTTTCTGACAAATTTAATAGATCTTTAAGAATTGCTTTAGTTTCAGCAAGAGTAGGTGGTTTATTGTATATTCTTGAAAATGAAACTATCCTATTTAATGCACCAACTAATTCTCTAATGCTTGTATTTATTTCTGAACTTATAAATTTTTGAATTTCCTCTGAAACATTTAAAGAAATTGATTGATTTAATTTTAGTTCATCTATTTTAGCTTTAACAATTTTATATCTTAGTTCGTAATCGGGGTTTTGAATATCTACAACTAATCCACCTGCAAATCTTGATTTTATTCTTTCTTGTATTCTAGATAGCTTGTTTGGCGGTCTATCAGCAGAAACTATAACTTGTGATCCCTTGTCGATGAGTGCGTTAAATGTATGAAAAAACTCTTCTTGCATAGCTTCCTTACCATTCATAAACTGAATATCATCAATTAATAATATGTCTGTGTTTCTAAAATAATCTTTAAATTTTACCATTTCATTAGTTTTAATTGATTTTACAAATTGATACATAAATCTTTCTGCAGAAATAAACATAATCTTTTTTTTAGATTTTAGATTTAAACCAATTGCATTTAATAAGTGAGTTTTGCCCATGCCTACTCCTCCATATAAATACAAAGGATTATAATGAGAAAGATCTTCTGAAACTTTTTTAGATGCTTCAAATGCCAATTTATTACTTGGTCCAATTATAAAATTCTCTAAGTTTTTGTTAGGGTCAATTCTATTATATTGAAAAAAAGAGTCTTTTATAAATGAAATATTTTGATTATCATTTTTATTTTTTTGAGTTTCAATTATTTTATTTTCTAGATTGATTACTTCTTTTTTTGGATCATTAATTGTAAATTCTATTCTTGAAATTTCTTTTCTATGTGTTTTTATTATATGTAAAATTTGATCAAGATATCTGGATGTAATCCAATCTCTAATAAATCTTGTAGATACTGAAATTAATATATAGTTGTTAAATTCATCAATAAAATTAATTTTTTTTAGCCAAGACTCATAAATATCATTTCCTAATTTTTCTCTCATATCTAGCTGGATTTTCTTCCAGTCTAATTTTTTTAGAGAAAAATTTTCTGATTTTTTGTTTAAAATATTTTTCATTGAGAAAAAACTAGTTAATGCCTAAATAAATCTTATGCAATAAATTAATTTGCATTTTTAAAAAAAAATAAAATTTGTAAGTGTATAAATCTCAGATTGAATTTTTTTAATTAAAAAAAAATAAAATTTAAAATTGAAATTTAAATTTTAAAAATATTTTTTACTAGATGTTGTATGCAAACAATAAAAAACACTAATTAAAGCGATTATTAAAAGTTGTAAAAAAAATTAATATAAAAGCAAAAAATTTTTTTACTCTTTATTCTACCTTAAGTTGCTATAAAGAATTAATTTTTTTTGTTATCCTTGAAATATTTCTAGAAGCATTCCCTTTTTTTATTACACCAGATTTTGCAATTTTCATTAATTCTGAATTCAATTTTGGCAAATATGATAGAGCTTCTTTTTTATTTTTTTCTTCTAAAATAGAATTCATTTTTTTTATTGCATTTCTGAATCTGCTTTTTCTAGATTTATTAACAGTTGTCTGCCTAGATATTCTTCTTATTCTTTTAATAGCTGATTTAGTATTTGCCATACGCGCGATGGTATAGCTTGTCAATTGGACACGGTCAATAGATTATATTATTATTTAAAAATAAAATATTAAACTATGAGCCAGGTTCTCCAGCAAAAAAAAGGTTTGGTTAAAGGTGTTTTTAACAAAGTCTTCAAAAAGTATGACATTATGAATGACTTAATGTCATTGGGTATTCATAGAATTTGGAAAAAAAACTTAATTCAAATGATGAATCCTTCAAATGAGAAAAAGCTTATTGATGTTGCTTGTGGTACTGGAGATATCGCCAAATTATATTTGAATACTACAAATAATAATTCAACAATTTTGTGTGTCGATCCAAACATTAATATGATTAAAGAATGCAAAGAAAATTTGAAAAAATATAAAAACATAAAATGGAAAGTTTGCAGCGCAGAAAGATTAAATGTTCCAGATAATAGCTTTGATTTTTATACTATAAGCTTTGGTCTTAGAAATGCTAAAGACATAAATAAAAGCTTAAATGAAGCTCATAGAGTTTTAAAAAGGGGAGGAAGATTTTTGTGCTTAGAATTTTCTAAAATTGAAAATAATAATTTAGAAATTCTATATAAAAGCTATTCAAAATTAATTCCTAAAATTGGTGAAATAGTAGTAGGTGAAAAAAAGCCTTATGAATACTTGGTAAAAAGTATTGAAAATTTTATAAGTCAAAAAGAACTTATTGTAAAAATGAATCAAAATAATTTTGTAAATTGTGAATATAGAAATCTAAGTGGTGGAATAGTTTCAATACACTCGGGATGGAAAATATAATGATAAAAAAATTATTTATATTATTTAAAATTGCAAGAAAACTAGCCTTGTCAGATGCTCTAAAAGTTATTTCTAAATTTCACCACCCTCCTTTTATAATAAAAATTTTATTGAGTTTATTTTCAATTTCTTTTTCTAAAAACAACTATCAATCTAATAAATTAAGTGATGAAGAAAAATTATGTTCTTCTATACAGGAAATGGGAACAACATTTATTAAATTAGGTCAATTTTTATCTACAAGGCCTGATATTATCGGAGAAGACTTATCAATACAACTTGAAAAGCTTCAGGATCGTTTACCACCATTTTCAACTCTTGAAGCTAAAGAAACAATTAAAAAAAATCTAGGAAATAAAATATTTGATTCAATAATCAATTTCGGCGAACCTGTTGCAGCTGCATCTATAGCTCAAGTTCATAAAGCTCAAATAAATGATGATGGCATTATAAAAGATGTAGCTATTAAAATTTTAAGACCAAATATTAAAAAAACTTTTAATGATGAAATTGATGCTTTGATGTTATTGGCATATTTAATTGAAAGTTTAATTTCTAAAACAAAAAGACTAAAACTTGTAGAGGTAGTTTTTTTACTAAAAGAAATTACTAATCATGAAATGGATTTAAGATTTGAAGCGGCGGCAGCAAATGAATTTGCTGAAAACACAAAAAATGATGCAGGTTTTCATGTTCCTAAAATTTATTGGAATTTTACAAGTGAAGAGATTTTAACTTTAGATTGGATTGAAGGGATTTCCATAAGGGAAAAGGAAATTTTGAAATCAAAAAAAATAAATATAGATAGTATTGCTACAGATATAATTCAACATTTTTTAAGACATGCTGTAAGAGATGGTTTTTTTCATGCGGACATGCACCAAGGAAACTTATTTATAGATGACAATGGACAAATAATACCGATAGATTTTGGAATTATGGGAAGAATGGACAAATTGAATAGACGTTATTTGGCTGAAATACTTTATGGGTTTGTTCAAAGGGATTACAAAAAAGTTGCTGAAGTACACATTGTGGCTGGATTAGTTCCTAGGAACGTTCATGTTGATGAATTAGCTCAAGCATTAAGATCGATAGGAGAACCTATTTTTGGACAATCAGTTAAGGATATTTCTGGCGGAAGATTATTAAAACAATTGTTTGATGTTACTGAAAAATTTAATATGCAAACTCAACCCCAGTTATTACTTTTGCAAAAAACAATGGTTGTAGTTGAAGGAGTAGCTAGAAAACTAAACCCTAATACAAATATCTGGGAAACATCAAAACCAGTTTTAGAAAAGTGGCTTAAAGAAACTAAAGATCCAATTAATAATTTAACTGACACTTTGAAAGATTCTGCTGAAGTACTTAAAAAACTCCCTGAACTTCCAAAAATAATGGATAAGGCAAATCAAGCTTTGACATTTATGGCTAGCGGAAAAATTCCTCGGGAATCCAATTCTTTTTCAGCATTAAATGAAAAAAAAACAGAAATGAAATCGTTTAGAAATCAAAGTATTATTGGATTATTATTGCTTGTATTTCTAGGAATCATAGTATTTTAATCTGCGAATGAAAAATTTAAATAGTAAAAAAATATTGTTAATTATATGTGGAGGTATTGCTGCATATAAAAGTTTAGAAGTTATTAGGCTTTTAAAAAAGAAAGGCTCAAGTGTAAAAACAATTCTTACAAATAATGCAAAAAATTTTGTTACACCACTATCAGTTGCCTCTTTATCACAAGAAAAAGTTTATACAGATTTATTTAATTCAGATAATGAATCTGAAATGGACCATATTTCATTATCAAGATGGTCAGATTTAATTTTAATAGCTCCAGCAACTGCAAATACTATTTCAAAAATTAGTTTTGGATTATCAGATGATTTGGCCTCTACTGTTGTTTTCGCTTCTGATAAAAAAATCTTTATTGCGCCTGCAATGAATGTAAGAATGTGGGAACATCAATCAAACAAGGATAATTTAAAAAAATTAACAGATTTTGGTCATGAAATAATTGGCCCAGAAATTGGTGAAATGGCTTGTGGAGAATATGGAATGGGAAAAATGTCTGAGCCAGAAACAATTATAAATCATATAAGCAACTATTTTAAAAAATTAGAAAGTAATAAAAAATTTAAAGCACTTGTGACCGCGGGACCTACTCAAGAACATATTGATCCTGTAAGATTTATATCAAACAAATCTAGCGGTAAACAAGGTTATGAAATTGCAAGATCTTTAGTTGAAAATGGGTTTGATACCACTTTAATATCAGGACCAACAAATTTAAATCCAATTAAAGGTACAAATTTAATAAAAGTTAAATCAGCTGATGAAATGTTAGAAGCAACTTTAAATAATCTTCCAACAGATATCGCAATTTTCTCAGCAGCAGTTGCAGATTTTAAAGTAAAAAATAAGGAAAAAGAAAAAATAAAAAAAAATAAAATTTCAGAACTTTCTTTGGAAAGAAATACTGATATTTTAGGACATGTTTCAAATCACAATTCACTTAGACCAAAACTAGTTGTTGGTTTTGCAGCTGAAACAAATTCTCTTAAAAATAATTCTTTAAAAAAATTATCTGAAAAAAATTGTGATTGGATAATTGCTAATGATATATCTAAAAATGATATAGGTTTTGAGTCAGACTTCAATAAAGTTTCTATATTTTATAAAAATAACTCTGAAGAAAATCTTCCAAAAATGAGAAAATCAAGTCTTGCTAATGAAATAGTTAATAGAATAATTTCTCAATTAAATTAATGGTTAAAGTTTTAGTTAAAAGACTTAATTCTAAAGTTAAATTACCTGAATACAAAACTACTGGATCATCCGGTATGGATTTGATGGCATGCATAGAAAGTCCAATAAAAATTGCACCTAACACTCTAAAACTAGTCCCAACAGGTTTATCTATTGCAATACCAGAAGATTTAGAAATACAAATTAGACCTCGATCAGGCCTTGCTGTAAAATCTAGCATAGGTGTATTAAATACTCCTGGAACTATTGATAGTGATTATAGGGGTGAGTTAAAAATAATATTATTTAACCATGGAAATAAAGATTTTATTATAAATAACAATGATAGGATAGCCCAAATGGTTTTAACACCAGTTATAAAGATGGAGCTTGAAGAAGTAGATCAATTACCAGAAACCATAAGGGGATCGGGTGGCTTTGGATCAACTGGTAAATGAAAAATATTCTCAATAAAAAATTAATTCAAAGATATTCTAGACAAATAATTTTAAAAGATGTTGGGCCATCAGGTCAAAAAAAAATAATAAAATCAAAAGTTTTAGTTGTAGGAGCGGGAGGGTTAGGTTGCCCTGTAATCGATTACTTAAGTAGAGCAGGTGTTGGCAATATTGGTATTATTGATCATGATAAAGTAGATATTTCTAATATTCATAGACAATCATTATATAACTCCAAAGATATAGATAAGTCTAAAGTTATTGTCTTAAAAAAAAAAATTAAATTAATCAATCCATTAATTAATGTAAAAATTTTTAAAGAAAGAATTGGAAAAGAAAATATTAAAAAAATATTTAAGAACTATGATTTCATTGTTGATGGATCTGATAATTTTAAAACTAAATTTTTACTGAATAAATATTCATTAAAATACAATAAAATTTTAATTGTTGGTGCAATTAGTAAAATGGATGGACATATTTTTACTTTTGATTTTAAAAATAAAACTGATCCATGTTTAAAATGCTTTTATCAAACTGAGCCTTCAGATGAAATATTAAATTGTGAATATGAAGGAATATTGGGCCCTGTAGCTGGTGTAGTTGGTAATATCCAAGCTACAGAAGTTTTAAAAAAAATTTTAAAAATTGGAGATAAATCAAACAATAAAATATTAATTTTAGATTTGAAAAAATTAAATTTTAGAAAAGTTGAATTTAAAAAAAAATCAAACTGTATATGCAAAAAATAATAATTAGTATATTTTTTTTTTTAAATATTTTTACAAATTGTATTGCTATTGAAAATAATTATTTTCTATCGTTAAAAAACAAAAAAGTTAATGTAAGATATGGACCTGGTTTTGATTATCCAATAAAATATATTTATAAAAAAAAATTCTTACCTGTAAAAATAATTGATAAAAAAGAAAATTTTAGAAGAATTATTGATCACAAAAAAAATAGTGGTTGGATACATATATCTCAATTAAAAAAATCAAAATCTTTAATTGCAACCTCTGAAAAAATTTTATTTAAAAAACCAACTAAATACTCAAAACCACTGGTTAAATTAGAAGAAGGAAGGCTTTTAATATTTAAAAAATGTAAAAAAAACTGGTGTAAAATTGAATCAGATCAGTACTCTGGATGGATAGATAAAAATAATATCTGGGGTATCTCTAAATAAATTACTTATTTAGCCTTTTAAATAATTTAACATAGTATCAACATCGCTAACCTTGAATGGATCGCTATCGTTGCTTTCATTATTTTTTCCATCTTCAACAAATAACTTTACAACTTCACCATTATTAATAAAAGCTGAGTATCTCCATGACCTCATGCCAAAGCCTTGTTTGGGTTTATTAACTAACATGTCCATTTCTTTTGTAAATTTGCCTTCTCCATCTCCGATTGGTTTAATTTTAGTTATATTTTGATCTCTAAACCATGCATTCATAACAAATGAATCGTTAACAGATAAACAATAAACTTCGTCTACATATTTTTTCAATTCGAGATATTTTTCTTCATATCCTGGCAACTGTTGGGAAGAACAAGTAGGTGTGTAGGCTCCTGGTAGTGAAAATAGAACAACTTTTTTATTTTTAAACAAATCAACTGTACTAACATCTTTCCATTTTCCTCCAATGGAGCAGCCACCTCCCACGGATTGATTATCACCAATTCTAGTTTTAAATATTATTTCTGGAACTCTCATTGATACATATATAATTATTCTAAATTAATTGTCAATAGATTAGAATAATTCTAATCTAAATTTTTTCTAAATCAATTTGAGATTAATTATTATTTTCAAGTTTAACTAAAACTTCTATAGATTTAACTTTTTTTCCAGACAAAGATTTTTTAATTTTTATACTACTTACATCGTTAGTATGAAGATCAAAAATCTCGTTGGTGCTTTCATCAATAAAATGGTGATGACTTGAAGTGTTTGTGTCAAAATAACTCTTATGACTATTTATTGATATTTCTTTTAAATACCCCTTTTTTTTAAAAGAATGAACTGTGTTATATATTGTTGCCAAAGAAATTTTTTCATTAGTTTCCTTTTTTAAAATTTTAGAAAGATCATTAATTGTAAAATGAAAAGTTTTTTTTCTATCAAATAGTAATTTGCAAATTTTTAATCTTTGTTTGGTTGGTCTTAGTCCTGAGGACCTTAATTTTCCAATAAATATGCTATTATTATTCATTTTATTGCCCAATTTACAACAAACCTAAAATATTTGTATATTGTAATTTTAATAAATAAAGTATTAAAGATCTATATTTATGGAAAAAAAATCATCTTATAGCTATAAAGAATTAATTAATTGTGGAAATGGGAAGCTTTTTGGACCGGGAAATGCCAAATTACCACTTCCTCCAATGCTTATGTTTGATAGAATAACAGAAATTAAAGAAGGTAATGGTGCTTTCAAAAAAGGCTCTATTATTGCTGAACTAGATATAAAAGATGACCTTTGGTTTTTTAATTGTCATTTTAAAGAAGATCCAGTCATGCCTGGATGTCTTGGTTTAGATGCAATGTGGCAACTGGTAGGTTTTTATTTAGGTTGGCTTGGCAATCCTGGTAAAGGAAGAGCTTTAGGAGTTGGCACTGTAAAGTTTACTGGTGAAGTTTTAAAAAGTGTAAAAAAAGCAAAATATATAATTGATATTAAAAAAATTATGTCTCCGAGTGAAACAACAGTTGGTTTGGCGAATGGTGTTTTATTTGCAGATGAAAAAAAAATTTATTCGGCGGAAAATTTAAAGGTGGGATTATTTAAATAATGAAAAGAGTAGTTGTTACTGGTATTGGAGTTGTATCTTGTTTAGGAAATAATCAAGAAGAGGTTTGTCAATCTTTATTAAATTCAAAATCTGGAATTACATTTTCTGAAGAATATAAAGAATATAACTTAAAAAGTAATGTTCATGGTAAACCAGACATTAAACTTGAAGACCATGTTGATAGAAAGTTTATAAGATTTATGGGACCTGGCTCAGCATACAATTATATTTCTATGGTTGAAGCAGTTAAAGACTCTGGATTAGAAGAAAAAGATGTAAGTAATGCTTCAACAGGAATAGTTATGGGATCTGGTGGACCATCAATTCAAAATGTTATTTTAGCAGCAGATAAAACACGAGAAAAAAATCCAAAAAAAATGGGACCATTTGTTGTTCCAAGAACTATGTCTAGTACTGCTTCTGCAACATTGGCGGTACCATTTAAAATTAAAGGAGTTAATTACACAATTAGCTCTGCTTGTGCAACCAGTGGACATTGTATTGGAAATGCAATGGAACTAATTCAACTTGGAAAACAAAAAATTGTATTTGCCGGTGGAAGTGATGAAGTTCACTTTGCAATGACAGCAATGTTTGATGCTATGACTGCATTGTCTTCAAAATATAACGACACACCAGAAAAAGCTTCAAGACCATACGATAAAACAAGGGATGGATTTGTAATATCAGGTGGTGGAGGTGTTTTGGTTCTAGAAGAGTATGAGCATGCAAAAGCAAGAGGTGCAAAAATTTATGCTGAATTAACTGGATATGGTGCGACTTCTGACGGATATGATATGGTAGCACCTTCAGGCGAAGGAGCTGTAAGATGTATGAAAATGGCTTTAAGCACAAGTAAAAATAAGATTGATTATATAAATACACATGGAACTTCAACTCCAGTTGGAGACATTACGGAACTAAAAGCTGTTGGGGAAGTTTTTAAAGATAATGTACCTAAAATAAGTTCTACAAAATCTCTTTCGGGTCATTCATTGGGAGCAACCTCGGTACATGAAGCAGTTTATAGTTTGATTATGATGAAAAATAATTTTATTTCAGCTTCTATAAATATAACTGATATGGATGACGAGGCTAAGAAATTTCCAATAGTTACAAAAGTTGAAAAAGATTTAACTTTGAATTCTATTATGTCTAATAGTTTTGGATTTGGTGGAACTAACGCAACTTTAGTTTTTGAAAAGGTTTAATTTATGAGCTTAATGAAAGGTAAAAAAGGATTAATCATGGGTGTTGCTAATGAAAGATCTATAGCCTGGGGTATTTCTCAAAAATTAGCTGAAGCAGGAGCTGGATTGGCATTTACTTATCTTGGAGACGCCTTAAAAAAAAGAGTAGTTCCTCTGGCAGAAAAATTAAATTCAAATGTAACATTTAGCTGTGATGTTGAAAATAAAGATGAAGTTATAAAACTTTTTGAAGATATAAAATCAAAATGGGGTCAAATTGATTTTGTTGTACATGCGGTTGCGTTTTCGGAAAAATCAGAATTATCTGGAGAATATTTAAATACTACTAGAGAAAATTTTTTAAGAAGTATGCTAATTTCATGTTTTTCATTTAC
>CAZAGV010000004.1:0-15042 GCA_964484975.1 uncultured Candidatus Pelagibacter sp. | reverse complement strand
GCTCCAAATTCCATAATCTTTATAACTTTTCCATTATAAATTTTATTCATTTCAGCTTTAGCTGTTAAATCTTTAATAATTTGTAAAGCTATACTTCTAGACTCTTCATCTGGCGCAGCAACTGTTACAACTCCTTCATCATTCACATCTACCTTAGCTCCTGACTTTTCAACAATCTCTCTAATTGTAGCTCCACCTTTTCCTATAACAGTAGCAATATCTTTTTTGTCTACAGTTATTTTTTCCATCTTCGGAGTGTGTTTACCAACACCGTCTCTTGATTTATTTATAGCTTTATTCATTTCACCTAAGATATGAATTCTTCCATCTTTAGCTTGTTTTAAAGCTTGCTCCATTATTTCAAATGTAATTCCTGTAATCTTAATATCCATTTGAAGAGATGTAATTCCATCTTTAGTTCCAGCAACTTTAAAATCCATATCGCCTAGATGATCTTCATCTCCAAGGATATCTGATAATACACTGAAGTCGTCACCTTCTTTAATTAATCCCATAGCAATACCTGCAACTGGTTCTTTTATTGGAACTCCAGCATCCATCAATGCTAAAGAAGTTCCACAAACTGTTGCCATTGATGACGATCCATTAGACTCGGTTATTTCAGATACAATTCTAAATGTATAAGGAAAATTTTCTTTTGAAGGTAAGGATGAATTAATCGCTCTCCAAGCAAGTTTCCCATGTCCTATCTCTCTTCTTCCTGTTCCAATTCTTCCTGTTTCGCCAACTGAAAATGGAGGAAAATTATAATGAAGCATAAATCTTTCTCTTTGAAGACCTTCTAAACTTTCAATTCTCTGTTCATCATCTGAGGTACCAAGTGTAGTTGTTACAATTGCTTGAGTTTCACCTCTAGTAAATAATGCTGAACCATGAGCTCTTGGCAAAATTCCAACCTCACACATAATAGGCCTTACATCTGAAAGTCCTCTTCCATCAATTCTATTTTTATTTTTTAGGATATCTGTTCTAACTATTCTTTTTTCTAAATTTTTAAGTTCAGAGCTAACATCTAAATCTGTAAAATCTTCATTTTCTTCAAATAGTTTTTTTGCTTTGTCAGTTATTTCAGAGATTAAATTTGATCTTTCTTGCTTATCTCTGATTGAAAAAGCTTTTTTTAATTCATCTGTAAATTCATCTTCAATTTTTTTCTTAACTTCTGAAAGATCTTTTTTTTCTAGCGCCCAATCAGATTTTTTACATTCTGCTGCAAGTTCTTCGATCATCTTGATTACAGGAATAAAATTTTCATGACCAAATTTAACTGCATTTAACATTTCTTCTTCAGTTAAACCACTTGTTTCAGACTCAACCATTAAAACTGCATCTTTTGTACCAGCCACAACAAGGTCTAATTTTGAATTTTCTAATTCTTTTTTTGAAGGATTAAGAACATAATTACCATCAATAAATCCTACTCTAGAAGCTCCAACGGGACCCATAAATGGCATACCTGATATAGCTAAAGCTGCCGATGAAGCAATGATCGATAATATGTCCGCTTCATTTTCTTTATCATAAGATATTACTGTTGGAAGTAATTGTACCTCATTTTTAAATTCATCTGGAAACAGTGGCCTTATAGGTCTATCAATTAACCTTGAAATAAGTGTTTCACTTTCTGTTGGTCTTGCTTCTCTTTTAAAATAACCACCAGGAATCTTTCCTGCAGCATAATATTTTTCTTGATAATTTACTGACAAAGGAAAATAATCAACTTCTGGATTTATTTTTTTTGCTCCAACAACAGTAGCCATTACAACTGTTTCTCCACATTGTGCAATAATCGCACCATCTGCCTGTCTTGCAATTTTTCCTGTCTCTAAACTTATTTTTTTTCCGTTTAGTTCAATTTCTTTTTTAAATACTTTAAACATTTTTTTTTACTTTCTTAAATTTAATTTCGATATTACGTTCTGATAAGATTCTAATTTATTTTTTTTTAAATAATCTAATAATTTTTTTCTTCTATTCACTGCTTTTAGTAAACCTACGGAAGAATGTTTGTCTTTCTTAAATTTTTTTATATGATTTGATAAATTTTCAATCTTATCAGTTAGTAATGCTATTTGAACTTCTGAAGATCCGGTATCCTTATCATGAATAGCTAGTTCTTTACTCTTTTTTATCATCGTTTTCCTTATTTATTTGTTTGTTTTATTAAGTTTTCAATTTTTTCAGCATAATCAAAAGATTCATCATTAACAAATAAAAGCTTGGGCAAGTACTTCATTGTTATTTTTTTTGATAAAACTTTTCTAATTACAAATGAAAATTCTTTAAGTTTGTCAACTGTTTCCTGCGCATTTTTGCCACCAAGTGGTAAAACAAATGCCTTAGCAATTTTAAGATCTTGACTCATTCTTACTTCGGTAACGGTTATTTCTCTTGTTTCTAGATTAATCAATTTTGCTTGGTCTCTTAAAAATATCATGCCTAAAGCCTGCTTAATCATTTCGCCAACTCTTAGCTGTCTCTGTGAAACTGGTTTTCCTAATTTGCTCATAAATTTATATTGTCCTTTCAGTTACAGTAGAATTGTATACTTCAATAATATCTTTTTGTTGGAAATCGCTAAAATTTTTTATTGTAATACCACATTCTAAGCCAGCAGATACTTGCTTAGCTTGATTTTTTTCTCTAAATATTGACCCTATTTTTCCATTAAATACAATTGTTCCATCTCGTATGATTCTTACATTAGAATCTTGTAAAATTTCTCCTTCAATTACTTTTGATCCGGCAACTTTTCCAACTTTTGAAACTTTAAATATTTCAAGAATTTCTGCAGAACCAATAATTTTTTCTTTTACATCAGGAGTTAATAAGCCCGACAATCTATTTTTAATAAAATCCAATAGTTCATAAATAATGTTATAAGTATTAATTTCAATTTTATCTTTTTCAGCTGCTTTTTTTGCTTCCTTGCTAGGTTTTACATTAAAAGCTATTACTACAGCATTGGAAGCTTTTGCTAAAGATATGTCTGTTTCTGTAATCATGCCTATATCAGACAAAATTATTTTTGGTTTAACTTCATCGTGTTTTATTTGAGAAATGGCATTTTTTATTGCTTCTGAAGATCCATGAACATCTGATTTAATAATTATATTTAATTCTTCCGAAGTCTTATCTTTAAAAGCCGAGTCTTGTGTTGCAAAAGTTAAAGAATTTTTTCCATCTAGATTTTCTTGAATTCTAGCTTCGCATAATAATTTAGCCTCTTTTTCATTTTCTAAAACAACAAAGTCATCTCCTGCTTTTGCAGCACCATTAATTCCTAAAACTTCTACTGGGGTTGATGGATTTGCTTCATTTACGCTTAGACCTTGATCATTAATTAAAGCTCTTACTTTTCCCCATTTCAGTCCGCTTACAAAATAATCTCCTTTTTTTAAAGTTCCAGAAGTTACAATTATATTTACTATTGGTCCTCTGCCTACGTCAATTTTGGACTCCATTACAACGCCATTTGATTTTAAATCATAATCAGTTTTCAAGTCTAATAATTCTGCCTGCAACAAAACCGATTCTATAAGTTTGTCTAAATTTTTTTTAGTTTTTGTAGATATTTCTACCATTAAAGTGTCTCCTGACAATTCTTCTGCGATTAGTTCATGTTCTAATAGTTGGTTTTTTATTTTTTGAGGATCAGCTTCAGGAAGATCGCATTTATTTATTGCTACAACAATTGGAACTTTTGCTGCTTTTGCATGTTTAATCGACTCTATAGTTTGAGGTTTTACTCCATCATCAGCCGCAACAACTAATATAACTAAATCAGTTAATTTAGATCCTCTTGCTCTCATTTCGGTAAATGCTGCATGTCCTGGTGTATCTATAAATGTAATTTTATTTGAATTATAAATTATCTGATAGGCACCCAAATGTTGTGTAATTCCACCAAATTCTCCGGATACAACATTTGCTTTTCTTAAAACATCTAAAACTGAAGTTTTACCATGATCAACATGCCCCATTACTGTAACTATTGGTGGTCTACTTTTTAAATTTTGTGATTTTATTTCCTTAATTTTTTTTATTTTTTCTTCTGCTTTTTCTTCTTTAATTGGAATGTGCCCAAATTCTAGAACAAGATATTCTGCAATATCAGAGTTAATGTTATGATTAATTGTTGCGGTTACTCCCATTGATAAAAGATGTTTTATTAAATTACTAGACTGTTCAGCCATTCTATTTGCAAGTTCTCTTATTGTAATTACCTCTGGTATAATAACATCTCTTTTTACTGGCTTTAAATCTTCTAACTTTTCATTTTTATTTAGTTCTTTGTTTTCTTTTTTTTTTGCTCTTTTTAAAGAAGCTAAACTTCTTGCTTTAAATTCAATATCATCCTCTCTTAGCGCTCTAGATACAGTCAATTTTAGCTCTCTTCTTTTTGAACCAATTTTTCCTTTTTGAGCACTTTCTCCTTTTAATCTTTTTGTTGCTCTTTGCTCAGCCAACTTTCTCTTTTCGAAATCATTTATTGAAGATGGTTTTGAAATTATAGGATCTCTAGGAACAAAATTATTTTTTGGTTTGTTAAATGTATTTCTTTGATGAGTATTCTTTGAAAAAGTAGATTTTGATCCAAACCTAGTATTTTTTTTTTCAATTACTACAGAGTTCTTCCTTTGAGATTTTGCTAATTCAATATTATTTATTGTTTTTTTTGAACTTCCAGAAATAGTTAACTTTAATTTTTTCTTTTCCATACGTCATCTCTCAATCTTTATAAATTTTTTCTCTTGCTGACATAATCAATTCATCAGCTTCTTTTTTAGAAAGAGCAAAATCTTCCAAATATCCTTTAATTTTAACTCTTTCTCCTTTTACAATATCATAAGCACCAGTAAGTTCATCAGAGGATAGATCTGCAAAATCAGATAATTTTAAAATGCTTTGTTCTCCTAGGGTCACGAGCATACCTGGAGTTAAGCCTACATGATTAATTAGTTCACTTTCAAGACCTAAATCTTTTATTTTATTATTTATTTCCATTTGATCTTTTTTGTAAAATTCATCTGCTCTTTCAATAAGCTCTTTTGCTGTATCTTCTTCAATTCCTTCAATTTTTGTTAAATTTTCAATTTTGCTATCTTTTATATCATCAATTGATGAAAAACCTTCAGCCACTAATAACTGACCAAGTGTTTCATCTAATTCTAAATTTTTAACAAAATTTTCTGTTTTTTCTTTAAATTCAATTTGTCTTTTTTCTGAATCTTCCTGATCAGTCATTATGTTAATTTCATAATTTAATAATTTTGTCGCTAATCTAACATTTTGACCTCTTCTACCAATAGCTTTGCTTAAATTTTCTTCTGTAAGTATTACATCAAGTTTTTTTGATTCATTATCTACATTAACTCTTTGAACTTCGGCGGGTGACAAGGCATTTGAAACAACTATTGCTGGATCTTCAGACCAATTTACAATATCTATTTTTTCTCCTTGGAGTTCATTAACAACTGCTTGCACTCTACTGCCTCTCATTCCAACGCAGGCGCCTACGGGGTCTAAAGACGTGTCAATTGCTTTAACGCATATTTTTGCTCTACTTCCAGGATCTCTAGCAGCAGACTTAATCTCAATTAATCCATCATAAATTTCAGGAACTTCTTGAACAAAAAGTTTTTCCATAAATTTTGGATGTGCCCTGGATAAAAATATTTGCTGACCTTTTGGTTCTCTTCTAACATCTAAACAATATGCTTTTACCCTGTCACCTGCCTTAATATTTTCTCGAGGTATCATTTCATTTTTTTGAATAATTGCCTCTGTTCTTCCTAAATCTACAATGACATTTCCAAATTCTAATCTTTTAACTATACCGCTTACTATACTATCTTTTTTATCTTTAAAATCTTCAAATTGTCTTTCTCTTTCAGCTTCTCTTACATTAAAACTTATAACTTGTTTAGCAGTTTGTGCTGCTATTCTTCCAAAATCAAATGATGGAAGAGGTTGTAAAACTTCATCTCCTATTTTTTTATCTTTATTTGTTTCATTCAGTTCAATTGCTTTATCTAAGCTAATTTCTAAATTTGAATTCTCTGGTTTTTCTACAATCGTAAGCTGTCTAAATATACCTATATCTCCACTATCTCTATCAATTAAGACTTTGATTTCATTTTCTGATCCAAATTTAGATTTAGCGGCTTTTGCAATACCACTTTCCATAGAGTCAATAATTAGCTCTTTGTCTATAGATTTTTCTAAAGCTACAGCCTCAGCTATTCTTAATAATTCAAGTTTGTCTGCTCTTCTATTTAACATTTTTACCCTATCCAAAAAAAAATGGGCCGAGGCCCATTTTGAAATTTCAACAATGTACCGTGAATATATGTATTTTTCTTATATTTTCAACTTTAATTACTTATTAAAAACATCTGCTTTATCTGTTTTTTCCCAAGAAAATGACCCATCAGCTCCTGAATTCCTTCCGAAGTGACCATATGCGGCTGTTTTTTCGTATATTGGTTTATTTAAACCTAGCATTTCTCTAATTCCTCTTGGACTTAAATCAAAATTATCATTAATTAATTTTTCCACATGTTTATTTTTTTCTTCATCGTTGTCAAAAAGATCTACATAAATTGATAACGGTTTTGATACACCAATTGCATAAGCAAGTTGAATTAAACATTTATCTGCAATCTTTGAAGCAACAACATTTTTTGCTAAATACCTTGATGCATATGCTGCCGATCTATCGACTTTAGTTGGATCTTTTCCAGAAAAAGCTCCTCCACCATGGGGTGCTGCTCCTCCATAAGTATCTACAATAATTTTTCTTCCTGTTAATCCAGTATCTCCATCTGGTCCACCGATTACAAAATTACCTGTAGGGTTTACATAAATTTCGCTTTCGTCTAGTCCATTTATAAGATTTTTTGGAATAGATTTTTCTATATATGGTTTAACTAATTCTCTTACTTGTGATTGATTTACATCTGCTGAATGTTGAGTTGAAATTACAACTGATTTTACATGAGCAGGTTTTCCATCTTTATACTCTATAGTAATTTGACTTTTTGAATCGGGCTCAATATTTTTTAAATTTCCTGACTTTCTATCTTCAGCCATTAATCTTAAAATTTTATGTGAATAATGTATAGGTGCCGGCATAAGTACATCTGTTTCATTACATGCATAACCAAACATTATTCCTTGATCTCCTGCGCCTTCATCTTTATTTCCTGATGAGTCTACACCCATTGCAATATCTGCAGATTGAGAATGAAGATAACTTTCTATTTTAGTAGCATCTTTCCATGTAAAGCCTTCTTGGTCATAACCAATATCTTTTATACATTCTCTAACTTTTTGAATTAAATCTTCTTTTTTTATTTCTGGTCCTCTTACTTCTCCAGCTAAAACTACCTTATTTGTTGTTGTTAAAGTTTCACAAGCTACTCTTGATTGAGGTTCTGCGCCTAAATAGCTATCTACAACCATATCTGATATTCTATCGCAAACTTTATCTGGGTGTCCTTCTGAAACTGACTCGCTAGTAAATAAATAATTCTTTTTCATCTTAGTTCCTTGTCCTTTTTAAAAAAAAAATCAAACTAATATAAAATAATAAAAAATAAAAGAAAATCTTGTTACCAGAAGAACTAAAAAGAGTTTTTATTGTTTGTTCAAAATTTTTTACTTCAATAACTCCACTCTCAGTTGATTTAATTTGATCTACTATTTGTCCTTTTGAATTAATAAATGCTGAAATACCATTATTGGCTGAACGAATTAAATTCTTTCCTTCTTCTATAGACCTAAATATTGAGTGTGAAAAGTGTTGATATGGTCCTACAGAATTCCCAAACCAACCATCTTCGGATATATTTAATATTAAATCAAAATCATCATTAGTTTTATTAATTTTTCCTGAATATATTATTTCATAACAAATTAAAGGAACAAAGTTTAAAGCATTTATACTTATTACATTTCTTTTATTATCGCTTGAGAAAGACTTATATCCTTGCGTAATTTTTTTTAAACCAAATTTACTGAAAAAATTTTCAAAAGGTAAAAACTCACCGAAAGGAACTAGTTTATTTTTATTATATTTTTCCAATATATTTGTATCTTTGTCTAAAACTACCATAGAATTAAATACTTTTTCTTCTTCAATACTTTTTATACCCATAATAATTTTATGTTGATCTGAATAATTCTCTGAAAATATATAACTATAATTTTTTAAATCTTCTAAATAAATATTTGAAAAAACTCCTTCTGGAAAAATAAAAATAGCTTTTTCTAAACTATTTGGGTTGCTTAATTTAACTAATTCTAAAATAATTTTCTCAGGACTTTCATCTTGGAAAAACCTATTAATATCAATTTTTGGTGAAACAATTTTAATTACAAAATTCAAATAAGTTTCATTTATTTTATTATTATTTTTTAAGATTAGTGACCCATAAAAAAAATTTATCATCAATATTACTATCGCAAAAATTAAAAAAATTAATTTTGTAATTTTTTTATAATTAAATAAAATAACAGTGGGTATTAAAAAAATAGTTACACTTAATAAATTTAATGAATAAGTCCCAATAAGTGAAAGAACTTGTAAAAAAGGCAAATAATCCGTCCAGGTAAATACAATAAGATTCCAAGGAAAACCTCCTAAAATAAAACTTCTAACAAATTCAAATAATGAAAAAAAAATTGAAAAAATTAATATAGAAGAAAATTTTTTATTTAAATAAAAGTAAGAACATACATATGTCGTTGCTCCATAAAAAACTCCTAAAAATAAAGGAATTAAAATTAAAGCAATCGGTATTAAAGTTTTAAAATTTTCTTCAAAAGTTAGTGAATTTGTTATCCAATATAAATTTGAAATAAAATAACCAAATCCAAACATCCAACCTATTTTAAATGATACCCACTTTCCTTTTTTATAGTTTGAAATTAGACAAATTAGAAATAATGGAAAAGTTATGAAATTTATAAAAAAAAAGCTATACGGAGGGAGACTAAAGGAAGTAATTAAACCTAGAATAAAAGGTATAATGTGAATTAAAATTTTATTTTGTAAAAATAATGTCAATTTATTTTATGAAAATAATTTAAAACTAAATTTTCTTTTTTATTCATCTTTTTAAAATCTTTTAATTTTTTGTGATCATATCCACTTAAATGAAAGTATCCATGTATCCACATTTTATCAAATTCTTGAAAAAAATTTGATAGTTTTGATCTTTTGTTAATTATTTCATAACTAATAGCTATGTCACCAATGTACAGCCTTCTATTTATTATATAATTTTTTAATGGAAATGATAATACATCAGTTATTCTATTTTTTTTTCTAAATTTAAAATTTAAGTTTTTCATTTTTTTATTGTTTGTTAAGAGTATTGAAAATTCTTGTTTTTTTTTTTGAAAGTAAGGAATTTTTGATAATTTTCGAATTTTTTTTTTAAAATAATTATTTGGATCTTTAATCTTATTTCTCCATTTAGAATAATCTAATATTACATTTACTTTAATCATTATTCAGTTTTTTGATCTGAATAAGCTTTAACAATTTTTGAAACTAGTGGATGCCTAACTACATCAGTGTGATCGAAATCTACAACCGAAATTTCTTTTAAATGCTCCAATAATTTCTTAGATCTATTTAAACCTGATAAACTTTTATTTGGTAAATCAATTTGAGAAGGATCACCATTGATTACAATTTTTGAATTTTCACCTATTCTTGTTAAAAACATTTTAATTTGTGTATCAGTTGCATTTTGAGCTTCATCCAAAATAGCAAAAGAATTTTTTAATGTTCTTCCCCTCATAAAAGCTAAAGGTGCTATTTCTATATCTCCTACTTCAATTTTTTTTTGAATTTTTTCAAAATCTAATAAATCATACAAAGAGTCGTATAATGGTCTAAGATATGGATCTACTTTTTCTCTCATATCACCTGGTAAAAAACCTAATCTTTCCCCAGCTTCTACTGCCGGTCTAGATAATATTATTCTTTCAATTTTTTTTTCTAAAAGCATTGTTAAAGCAACAGCTACAGCTAAAAAAGTTTTACCTGTACCTGCTGGTCCAGCAGAAATTATAATTTCACTTTCTTTCAAAGCTCTTACGTATTTTTTTTGTTTTTCAGATCTTGGAATTACAGATTTTTTTGGTGTTTTAATTATATACTCAATATTTTTTATAGAATTATTTTTTTCATCTATCATAAATTTATTTACTGACGAAATTATATCTTTTTTTTCTATTGTACCATTTATAATAAACTGCTCAGATAAAAATTTTATTGCATTTTTAACTAATTCATTTTTTTTTATACTACTTTTTACCAATATTGAGTTTCCTCTTGTATATATATTGGTTTTTGTAATTTCCTCTAATTGCTTAATATTATTGTTAAATTCACCTACAACACCTAAAAGAATTTCGTTATTCTGAAATATAATGCTTAATGTATCATTATCAGAATAAACAAGTTTTAGTTCAGATTTAAATTTTTTTTCAGCTATATTTTTCAATTATGCTGCTCTCATATTATTTTTTTCAATTTTACCAAATAAACTATTTTGATTGGCTTGTTCTATTTTAATATTTATATTTTTTCCAATAAAATTTGTATTTCCTTCAAAAATTACGGGATTCATAAATTGATTTCTACCAAACAGTTTTTTTTGCCCATCAATTTTATTTTCAACAAGAACATCTACAGACTTATTAATAAAAGATTTATTCATATTTAATTGAAATTTAAATAAATATTCTTGAATTTTTATTAATCTTTCTTTTGCAATTTCTTTGTCAATTTGTTTTAAATTTGCTGCCTTCGTTCCTGGCCTTGAACTAAAAATAAAAGAAAAAGAGTTAATAAATTTAATCTTTCTTACTAAACTTATAGTATCTTTAAAATCATCATCTGTTTCACCAGGATATGAAATTATAAAATCACTTGAAAATTCAATCTTTGGATTAATTTTTTTTAATTTTTCATAAACTTCAATGTATTGCTCAACTGTATGTTTTCTGTTCATTAGTTTGAGAATTTTATTTGATCCACTTTGAATAGGTAAATGAACAAATGGCATTAATTTTTTATTTGTTGAATAACATTCAATCAGATCATCCGTCATATCTATTGGGTGGGACGTTGTATATCTTATTCTTTTTAATTCACTATAATTTTCTAGCTTATTAACTAAATCGGAAATTCGATACTCTTTTATTTTTTCCTTAAAAGAGTACGCATTAACATTTTGACCTAATAAAATTATTTCTTTTGCTCCATTTTTAATTAGTCTTTCTGTCTCTGATATAATTTTATTAAATGGCCTAGAATACTCTGGTCCTCTTGTATAAGGTACAACACAAAAACTACAAAACTTATCACATCCTTCTTGAATTGTTAAATACGATGAAACTTTACTATTTCTGTTTTCAATATTGTCAAAGTAATTAAACTTTGAAACTGTATCAAATTCTGTTTCTTCTATTTTTTTGTTTTTAATAAAATTTTTTAACTTATCATTTATCTTATGATAAGATTGAGGACCTATAACTATATCTATATAAGGTTCTCTATTTAACATTTCTTGATTTTCTGCCTGAGCCACACATCCTGCTACAACTACTATTGGTTTATTTTTTTCTTTATATGTTTTTTTAACTCTACCTATTTCATGATAAACTTTTTCTTTTGCCTTGTCTCTAATATGACAAGTATTTATAACATAACAATCCAAATTCTCTTGATCTTGGCTTTTTATAAATCCCAATTTTTTAACTGAGTCATAAATTCTATTAGAATCATATTCATTCATTTGACAACCAAATGTTTTAATAAATATTTTTTTTTGCATTAACTAGAATTTTTTTTTATTCCGTAAAGTTCTAATTTATGATCAACTAAATCATAACCATATTTTTCAGCAACTTTTTTTTGTAAACTTTCTATATCTTCATCAATAAATTCAATTATCTCTCCAGTATTAACATCAATAAGATGATCGTGATGTCCTTCACTTACTTCTTCGTATCTTGCTTTTCCACCTTTAAAATCGTGCTTGGCAATTATGCCTGCTTCTTCAAATAGTTTTACAGTTCTATATACTGTAGCTATGCTTATTCTTGTATCAAGTTTCGAAACTCTCAAATATAGTTCGTTCACATCTGGATGATCTTGAGAATTGGACATTACTTTGGCGATGACTCTTCTTTGGTCAGTTAGCTTAACTCCTTTTGCTATACATTTTTGTTCAATTGTTTCTAACATTATTTTATAATAACTCTAATATTGCGGTTTTATCAAATTTTTATTTAACAAACCCTTATTAAATAACTCAATAATTTCCTCATAATTTTGATCAATTACTTGATCTGAGCTAAAACCATATAAATCTATTTTATTTGCAAAGCTTAGTGCCTTTGCAATAGCCAATGATGCCCTTATCCCAGAAAATTTACCTGGACCTTGATTAACAAATATATTGTTTAAATTTTTAATATTTAATTGATGATTTTCTAAAAATTTAACAATTTTAATTGTTAGTTTATCAAAATTTTCTCTATTGTTAGTAAACTCACTAGTATATGATTTGCTATCAGCTATGATTATGAAAAAAATTTTATCGTTTGCTGCATCTATTATTAAATTATTCATATTATTTAATTTTATTTTAAATTCTAATGTATTTGCAAATAATAACAAATATTATTCGAATGATAAGGGCATACTTTCAATAATGTATCATCGATTCAATGAGGATAAATACCCATCTACAAATATTAATATGGAAATTTTTAAAAAACAAATTGAATTAATTGAAAAACAAAAAATTAATTTTATTAGCCCAAATGATTTTAAATTAAATTTTAATATACCAAAAACAAAAAAAGAAATTTTACTTACAATAGATGATGCGTTTACCTCTTTTTATCAAAATGCTTGGCCATATTTAAAAGAAAAAAAAATTCCATTTATATTATTTGTTTCAACAGAAGCAGTTGGAAATTATGGTTATATGAATTGGGATCAAATAAAAGAAATTGAAAAAGAAGAAATTGCTTTTATTGGTAATCATTCACATTCTCATGAATATTTTGTTGAATTCGATTTTAATAAATTTAAAAAAGATATTGATACATCAATAAAAATATTTAACAAAAATATTGGATATAACCCGATGTTTTTTTCCTATCCTTTTGGTGAATATAGCCTAGAACATGAAAAATATATTTCTAGTAAGTTTGATTTTGCATTTGGACAACATTCTGGATTGATTGATATAAATAAAGACAAGTATGAGTTGCCAAGATTTCCAATTAATGAAAAATATGGTGATTTAAAAAGATTTAGTTTTTTATTAAAACTGTCTCCATTAGAATATAATAATATCATACCTAAAAATAAATATATTTTACAAAGTGACAATCCACCCGATACTATTATTGAATTTTTTGAAGAACAAAAAAATTTAGAAAAAATTAACTGTTTTTCTGATGAAGGAGATGGATGGGATAAGTCTAAACTTAACCTAATTAAAAATAAACTTTATATTAAATTTAGAGATAAATTTTCTTTTAGAAGAGGTAGAATTAACTGTTCTTTAAATGATGATATTGGATGGAGATGGCTTGGAATTCAATTTTCTATAGAACAAAATTAAATTAAATTTTTTTCTCTTTCACTACTAGGTAAAATTTTTGCATCATCAAAATCTGTTAAATTATTTTGTTCAATAATTTGTTTTAATATTTTAGTATATTCTATTCCAGTTTCTGCATACTTATCTAAGTAGTTAGCTAACTCTAAACTATTTAATGATCCATAAACATCTCTTTGGATTGCTCTTATCTTTCTAAATTTTTTATAACTTTTATGAGTATTTAAATTTCTTTGGTAAGCTCTAACTGAAGCTTTAAGAATTTTAAATTTCATCACTTTATGAGTATCACTTACATTAGAATCTGCTGGCTTAATCCCGTTGCCATCATAAGTCCACTGACCATATAAAGCATTTCCTTCTTGGGCAAATCTTGAAGTACCCCAACCAGTTTCTTTTGCTGCCTGTGCAATTGCTAATGAAACTGGTATTTCATCCATTCTTATTTTTAAAGTAGTCAAATCTCTATTTACAACACCATATTGTTTAAATTTACTTCGCAACCAATTTCTTTCTTCATCGGAATTACTATTTTTATTTAAAATTGAAAATAAAGTTTTTCTTTCTATTTTTATTTTTTTATTTTCTTCTAAAATCAAGGGTAAGACTATTTGAATAAATAATTCTTTTTTCTTCCTAGCACTTTCTATTGATTTAATTTCTCTTGGAAGAAGATCTATATTTATAGGTTTTACTAATTTATTTTTTCTAATATCTTTTAAGCTATAATTTTCGTCTTTAAATAATTGATTGAGTGTTGATGCGCTTAATCTAACTGTATCTTTTTCATTTATGTTAAATTCAAAAACATCAGTGAATAAATACTTAAAATCTACTTCATCATTCTCGGTAAGACCTTTATTTTTTTGAATTTCTTTACCTTCTAAAACTCTATTAAAATTTATATTTGAATTATTTAAAACAATTTTATTTTTACTAAATTTTTTTTTAGAAAAATCTATAACAAAAGGTGCAACAAAGAAAACACCTATAAAAAAAACACCTATAGCTGCAGTATAAAAAAAATTTGCAAGATCTTTAGAAAATACTTTCTGCTTCTTGTGAATTTTATATCCTTTGTTCTGTAAAATTTTTTTAATTTTTTGAATATTTATATGTGCTAAGTTTTTCATAATCTTATTATAATTGATTCTTTAAGCATATTTAGATAGCAATTACTTCCTTAATTTCGGGTATATAATGGCATAAAAGATTCTGTACTCCTTGTTTTAAAGTCATAGTTGAACTTGGACAGCCGGAACAACTACCCTGAAGATTAACAGTTACAATTCCATCCTTAAACTTTTTAAACTTTATATCTCCTCCATCTCTTGCAACTGCAGGTCTTACTTTTGTTTCT
>CAZAGV010000003.1:0-39924 GCA_964484975.1 uncultured Candidatus Pelagibacter sp. | reverse complement strand
TCAGGTTTAGACAGAATTTTTGATTTTAATAAGAATGACATTGAAAAAAAATTAAAGATCAATATCCCAAATAAAATTTTATTAATTGCAGAAGCAATTCGAAAAAAAATTAATTTAAAAAAAATATACAAATTATCAAAGGTAGATCCTTGGTTCTTGGAGCAAATTAAAGAGATAGTAGATGAAGAAAATAAAATTTCTAAAAAAGGCCTACCTAAAAATTTTAACGAATTTAATAGAATTAAATCAATAGGATTTTCTGATAAGAAATTATCTCAACTAACTAATTTAAAAGAGAAAATTGTTAGAAGAAAAAGAATTGCTTTAAAAGTTTTACCTGTGTTTAAAAAAGTTGATACATGCGCTGCTGAATTTAAATCTTTTACTCCTTATATGTATTCAACTTATCAAAGAAATTTTTCATTAAATACAGAATGTGAGGCAGATCCCTCTAAAAAAAATAAAATTATTATTCTTGGCGGTGGACCAAATAGAATAGGCCAAGGAATTGAGTTTGATTACTGTTGTTGTCAAGCAAGCTATTCTTTAAAAGAAGCTGGATTTGAAACAATAATGATCAACTGTAATCCAGAAACTGTTTCAACTGATTATGATACAAGTGACAGATTATACTTTGAACCTTTGATTGAAGAATACGTTCACAACATAATTTTAAAAGAAAAATCAAAAGGAAATTTAATAGGAATAATTGCTCAATTTGGTGGTCAAACGCCTATTAAATTAGCAAAATTTCTTCATGATAATTCTTTGCCAATTATTGGTACTCAATATTCATCGATTGATTTAGCTGAGGATAGAGACAGATTTAGAAAACTTTTAATTAAATTAAAATTAAAACAAGCAGATAGTGGAATTGCTAAAACACACGATGAGGCCATAAAAATAGCATCTGATATTGGCTTGCCGCTTGTTGTACGACCTTCCTATGTATTGGGAGGTAGGGCCATGGAAATAGTTCATGAAAAAAATCAATTAAAAGATTTTGTTGAAGAAGCTTTTAAAGCTGCAGAAAATAATCCAATTTTAATTGATAGATTCATTAATAACGCGATGGAGGTAGATGTTGATGCGATTTCAGATAGTAAAGATGTTTTTGTTGCAGGCATTATGCAGCATATTGAAGAAGCTGGAATACATTCTGGTGACTCAGCTTGTTGTATACCCCCAGTTGCTATTAAAAAAGAATTAATCAATGAAATTAATAATCAAACTAAAAAATTAGCATTAGCTTTAAAAGTAAAAGGTTTTATGAACGTACAGTTTGCAATTAAAAATGATGAAATTTATATTATTGAGGTTAATCCAAGAGCCAGCAGAACTGTACCTTTTGTTTCTAAAGCTAAAGGAATTCCTCTAGCCAAAATTGCCTCAAGAATAATGGCGGGGGAAAAATTAAAAAAATTTGATTTAAAAAATAAAAATAAAAACATGTTTGCTGTTAAAGAAGCTGTTTTTCCATTTAATAAATTTCCAAATGTTGATGTTTTGCTAGGTCCAGAAATGAAATCAACAGGAGAAGTAATGGGAATAGACAAAGACTTTGGTTTGGCATACGCTAAAAGTCAAATCGCTTCACAAAATTCCTTACCGACTAAGGGGTTGGCATTTATTTCTTTAAAAGATAGACATAAAAATGAAGGAGTAGAGTTAGCAAAACAATTAGTAAAATTAGGTTTTAAATTATGTGGTACAGAAGGTACCGCGAATAGAATTATTAAAAATGGAATTAAGTGTAAAAAAATAAATAAAGTTAGCGGGGGCTCTCCACATATAATTGATGTATTAAATTCAAAAAAAATTGCATTAGTGATTAATACTGGGGGCGGAAAACGTGCGCACCGTGTTCAAGACTCTACATCTTTAAGAAGATCAACATTAATAAATAAAGTTCCTTATTGTACAAATATGTCAACTGCTTATGCTTTTTTAGAGGCTATTAGATCATTAAAAACAAAAAAAATAGAAGTCAAACCTTTGCAAGAAATTTAATCTTGTACCTTCCAATCAGTTTGAAAAGAAACATAATTTACTTGAAGACATCTTCTTTCTTTAACTATTTCTTTTTTTTCCATGCCATGCCATGTATTTGGTCCACTTGAGAAAACATAACCATAATTATCTCTGTAAGGCATTGTTTTAATTTTTTTTAAATTGCTATCATAAAAATCTGTTCCTAAATCTTCACTTTCATTATATTTATTAACAAATAGCAAACATGACATTAGTTTTTCTTTGATATCACAATGTGGTTTTAACCAAAAACCTTTCCTATCACAAATAACTTCAACTCTCACATATGAATTTGATAGATCCTTGCCAATTAAACTTGAAATTTTCTCATAGGTATTTCTATTTTGAAGCTCTTTAATAAAATTTGACAAATTGGGAAATTCTTTAGAGTTTTCTTTTGTTATAAAACATCTAAATTTCAAAGCTTTTCCTCCATCAGAAATTCCTTCTCTAAACTTTCCTTCTCCACCATCTATTGCTCTGGTTCCGTCATAATTAAGGCTGTGCTCTTCTGGGTTATCAATGTCTGCATTAACTATTTCACTTATTTGTTCTTCTGTTAAAGGCTTATTTATCTCCCAATGAACAAAAGGAGTTTCGTGTCTTTTAGATTTATTTTCTATTGAATTTAAAAATGACATTAAAATATTTTTTTTTTGATTTCTTTAGCTATTCTATTAGTTTCATCTAAATTTTCATAGTTCCAAATTTCAAGTTTTTCATTTAAATTTTTAATAATATTTAATTTGCTAAATAATTCTCTAAAATTTTTAAATCTGTAATCATTATTTTTCGCTGGTATTTCGGCTATATAAATTGGTTTTCCGGTCAAAGCTGCTTCTGAAATCATCGATGTCGAGTCACATGTAACAATTATATATTTAGATAAAGAAAGTCCTGACAAATAAGCTTTTTTATCTACATTTTTAATAACCAAATGTTCTTTCCCAAAATAATCATTTGCTAAATTTATAATATTATTAGGTGTTCTCATTGAAGGAATAATTATCATTTGTAGATTATTTTCTTCTAAAACTTTTTTAACTTGATTAAATATTTTAGTTAAATTTTGGTCAGTGTAATCATAGTATTTATTGGGACCTCCTAAAATTAATAGTAAATAACTTTTATCTTTATCTAATTTTTCAATTAAATAATTTTTATTATTATTTATTTCTTCCTGGGTTAGATAATGGATAGCTCCTTTTGATAATAAAACATTTTCACCACTTAAGCCATCGTGTTCGGGCGCAACAATACAGTCAAAATGGTGCAATGAAACCTTGGGATCTTGAATATGTATATTGTAAACCTTCTTTTTTGAATTTTTTTTTAAATAAATTGATGGAATAACACTTTTTCTACCGCAAGATATAATAATATCAAAATCATTAGGATCAAAATTTTTAAAAGTAAGTTTTGAAATTGGAGTAAATTTAGGTGGAATCAATTTCCAAAAACTATTTAGTTCAACTTTATGGTGTGTAAAGTCTATTTCTAAAGCTCTTGCTAAGCCTTCGGTTTGGCTTATCATGCCATGCATTCCTTCTGTTAATAATAAACCTTTAAATTTAGACATAAATTACTATATAGCTTTGATATGAAACAAAATCCAACTAAACACACAAAAGTGTTAATAATTGGATCCGGTCCAGCTGGATATACTGCTGCAGTTTATGCTGCAAGAGCTATGTTAAAACCTATTATGGTTTCAGGAATGGAGCCAGGCGGACAATTAACAACAACAACTGATGTTGAAAATTATCCAGGATTTGCAGATGTAATTCAAGGACCGTGGTTAATGGAACAGATGCGAGGTCAAGCAAAAGCTGTTGGTACAGAAATTATTGAAGATCATATTTCATTTGTAAATCTAAAATCTAAGCCATTTGAAGCTATTGGCGATGGTGGTCAAAAATATACCGCTGACTCAATTATTATTGCAACTGGAGCTCAAGCTAGATGGCTACATATAGAATCTGAACAAAAATTTAGAGGATTCGGTGTATCCGCATGTGCAACATGTGATGGTTTTTTCTTTAAAGATAAAACAGTTGCTGTAGTTGGAGGAGGAAACGCTGCGGTAGAAGAAGCTATGTTTCTTACAAAATTTGCTTCAAAAGTTAAATTAATTCACAGAAGAGATGCTTTAAGAGCTGAAAAAATGCTTCAGAGTAAATTAATGTCAAATAAAAAAATAGAAATTATTTGGGACAGCGTTGTAGAGGAAGTACTAGGAGATGAAGACCCAAAAAATGTAAAAGGATTAAAAATTAAAAATGTTAAAACAAACAAAGCAGAAGAATTAAAGATAGATGGCCTTTTTATTGCAATTGGTCATGATCCAGCAACTCAACTATTCAAAAATCAATTAGATATGGATAAAGAGGGTTATTTAATAACAAAACCAGACTCAACTCAAACAAATATACCAGGAGTATTTGCTGCTGGAGACGTAAAAGATAAAATTTTTAGACAAGCTGTTACGGCTGCTGGAATGGGATGTATGTCTGCTCTTGAGGCCGAGAAATATTTATCCTCTAAAGATTAGTTTAAATTTTCACAAAAAGATTTTATTCTTTCCATTGCTACTTTTAATTTTTTCATTGAGGTAGCATATGAAATTCTAAAATAACCTGGCAAACCAAATGCAGATCCTTGAACTACCGCTACATTTACTTTTTGTAAAAGTTTTTCTACAAATTCTGAATCTGTTTTTAATTTTGTTTTTTTTCCTAATAATTTTTTGCAACTAGGAAAGACATAAAATGCACCATTTGGATTTAAACAATTAATTCCTTTAATTTTATTTAAGCTTCCAACTACAAAATCTCTTCTTTTTTTAAACTCTTTAGATCTTGTTTTTATAAATTTCTGAGTTCCATTTAAAGCTTCAACTGCAGCTGCTTGACTTACAGATGAAGGATTTGATGTTGATTGAGATTGAACTTTACGAATAGCCTTAATAATCTCTTTTGGACCTCCTGCATAACCTATTCTCCACCCTGTCATAGCATAAGATTTACTTACACCGTTCATAGTAAGTATTCTATTTTTTAAGCTAGATATTTGAGCAATAGTAAAAAACTTAGCTTTATCATATGTAATATGCTCGTAAATATCGTCGCTTAAAATATGAATTTTTTTGTGTTTTATTAACACTTGAGACAATTTTTTTATCTCAGCCTTTGTATAGCTTGCTCCTGTAGGATTTGATGGTGAATTTAGTATCAGCCATTTTGTTTTTTTAGAAATAGCTTTTCTTAATTTTTTTGGAGTTAATTTAAAATTATCTGCCTCGCTGCATTTTACAATTTTTGGTTTACCTCCCGCCAACAAAACCATATCTGGATAAGAAACCCAAAAAGGTGCTGGAATAATTACTTCATCTCCTTTATTTAAAGTTGCCATGAAAGCATTGTAAAGAACTTGTTTGCCGCCTGTTCCTACAGTTACTTCCTCGTTTGAGTATTTTAAATTATTTTCTCTTTTAAATTTTTTAATTATTGCTTTTTTTAAAGCTGGAGTTCCATCAACAACTGTATATTTTGTGTCACCACTCCTAATAGCTTTTATGGCTGCATTTTTAATATTATTTGGTGTATCAAAATCCGGTTCACCTGCCCCTAGTCCAATAACATTCTTCCCCGCTGCTCTTAATTCTCTAGCTTTTTGAGTAACAGCTATAGTGGGTGATGGTTTAATCCTTTTTAAACTATCTGATATTATGCTCATTGAAATATAAAATTATTCTAATACCTTGTTTAATATATGGAAAATACTTATCAAGATTTAATTACAAATATTCAGAGTAAAAATCCAAAAATTAGTGGAAAACTTGAAGGTGGTAAAAAATTTAAAATTAAATCTGATTTTAAACCTGCTGGAGACCAGCCAGAAGCTATTAAAAAATTAGTTAATGGTGCAAAAAAAAACGAATTTAACCAGGTTTTGCTTGGTGTAACAGGGTCTGGAAAAACCTTTACAATGGCCAAGGTTATTGAAAAAACAAATAGACCTGCTTTAATTTTAGCACCAAATAAAACTTTAGCTGCTCAACTTTATGGTGAGATGAAAACATTTTTTCCAGACAATGCAGTTGAATATTTTGTTTCATATTATGATTACTATACACCCGAAGCATACGTGCCAAGATCAGATACATACATTGAAAAAGAAGCATCAATTAATGAACAAATTGATAGAATGAGGCATTCGGCAACAAGATCACTTCTTGAAAGAGATGATGTTTTAATTGTTGCTAGTGTTTCTTGCATTTATGGACTTGGTTCAGTTGAGGCTTATAGCAAGATGACTTTAACTTTTGAAAAGAATCATGAATATAACAGAGAGCAAATAATAAAATCTTTAGTTTCACTTCAATATAAAAGGAATGATCAAAATTTTTACAGAGGAACATTTAGAGCTAGAGGAGAATATCTTGAAATTTTTCCATCACATTTAGAAGACAGGGCTTGGAGATTAAGTTTGTTTGGTGACAAATTGGAAAAAATTGAAGAATTTGATCCGCTAACTGGAGACCAAGTTAGAGAATTAAGTTTAATAAAAATTTATGCAAATAGTCATTACATAACTCCTAAGCCAACTGTAGAACAAGCAATTATTAATATTAGAAAAGAATTAGAAATTACTTTAAAAAAACACAAAACTGAAAATAAATTACTTGAAGCACAAAGACTTGAAGAGAGAACAAAATTTGATTTAGAAATGATTGAAGCAACTGGCTCGTGTGCCGGAATTGAAAATTATTCAAGATTTCTATCTGGAAGAAAACCTGGTGAACCCCCTCCCACCTTATTCGAATATTTTCCTGATAAAACATTAATATTTGTTGATGAAAGCCACGTAACAGTTCCACAACTAAATGGAATGTTTAAAGGCGATAGATCAAGAAAAAGTACACTAGCAGAATATGGATTTAGACTTCCATCTTGTATGGATAATAGACCTTTAAAGTTTGAAGAATGGGATATGATGAGAACACAAACAGTATTTGTATCCGCTACACCTGGTCCTTGGGAATTAGAGCAAGTGAAAGGTAAGTTCATTGATCAAGTAATAAGACCAACAGGCTTGATAGATCCAGAAGTAGAAATAAGACCTGCAAAAAATCAAGTGGATGACTTAATGCATGAATGCAAACAAGTTGTTGAAAAAAATTACAGAGTGCTAGTTACAACTCTCACAAAAAAAATGGCAGAAGATTTAACTGAATATCTTCATGAAAATGGAATTAAAGTAAGATATTTACACTCCGACATTGATACTCTTGAACGAATAGAAATCATGAGAGATTTAAGAATGGGAGTATTTGATGTTTTGGTTGGTATAAATTTGTTAAGAGAAGGACTTGATATACCTGAATGTGCATTGGTTAGTATATTAGATGCTGACAAAGAAGGTTTTTTAAGATCTGAAACTTCACTAATTCAAACTATTGGAAGAGCTGCAAGAAATGTCGATGGAAAAGTTATTCTTTATGCTGATAAAGAAACAAAAAGTATAAAAAAAGCAATTCAAGAAACAAATAGAAGAAGACAAATTCAACTTAAATATAATAAAAAAAATAAAATCGATGCAAAGTCAGTAAAAAAAGAAATAAACGATATTTTGGAAAGTGTTTATGAAAAAGACTATGTAAAAGTTAGCGAAGGGTCAAATATTGGTGGAAATCTAAAAAAGCATTTAAAAGCATTGAGCAAAAAAATGAAAGAAGCTGCTTCTAATTTAGAATTTGAAGAAGCTGCAAAAATTAGAGATGAGATAAGAAAACTAGAAAGTACAGAGCTAGAAATTACTTTAAATCCAAAAATAAGACAGTACGATGTTAAAAATAAACTTTACCCCAAAGGAAGATCTACCATGGGCATGCCAGGAACTAGAGCTCAAAAAGGAAAAAAAAAATGGAAGCAAACAAAATAATTATTACTGGTGGATCAACAAGAATTGGGGCCGCTATTGCAAAAAAATTATCTGGTCCAGAAAAAGAAATAGTAATTCATTACTACAGTTCTGAATTGAAAGCTAAAAAACTGAAAAAAGAATTATCAAAAAGCAATACAAAAGTTTATTTGATTAAAGGTGACCTAAGTAGAGAAACAGATGTAAAAAAAATAATAAAATTTGCCAAATCTAAATTAAAATATTTTGATTGTTTAATTAACAATGCTTCACTTTTTCAAAATGATAAGCTTGAAAATTTTACTACTGATAGTTGGGGGCGTCATTTAAGAACTAATTTAAGAGCTCCTGCTCTTTTATCAAAAAAGTTCGCAAAAAATATCAAAGGCAAGAATAACAACATAATTAATATAATTGACCAAAGAGTTTTTAAACTAACTCCATTTTTTTTTTCATATACTATAAGCAAAACTGGACTTTATACTTTAACAAAAACTAGTGCTATGAGCCTTGCACCAAATATAAGAGTAAATGGTATAGCTCCAGGTCCAACTTTAAAAAATAAAAGACAGTCTGAAAAACACTTTAGAAAACAATATTTGACAACACCTTTAAAACGACAAGTTGATGTATCGCAAATTTGTAATGCTGTTGACTTCTTTATTAAAAATAGATCTATTACAGGACAAGTAATATCAGTAGATAGTGGTCAAAGTTTAAACTGGCAAACTCCTGATATATTGGGATTAAAAGAATGAAAAAAAATAACCTTAAAGTAGTTAAAATAGATAAAAATAAAAGTTTATTTAATTACGAGAAAAAAGTTTTAATCAAAGATTTAATATTAGATTTAAAACTTGGATATTACAATTCTGAAAAAGAAAAACCTCAGAAAGTTAAATTTACTCTTGATGTTAACTATGAAGACAAAAAACCTTCGAACGATAGAGATCTCAAATCGATTGTTAATTACGCAAAAATTGTAAAATTAATAAAAAAGTTAGTAAAAAATAAGCATTACAATTTTCTAGAAACGTTGGCAGAAGATGTTTTTGATGGGCTATTTAAAGATAAAAGAATTGATAAAATTACTCTTCAAATTGAAAAATTAGAAATTATGAAAGACTGTTCGTCTGTTGGAATACAAATTTCTAAAAAAAGAAGCCATGAAAAGCTCTGATCTTGGAAAAGAAATAATTAAAAAAGAACTCTCTCTAATACCTAAAAGTCCTGGGGTTTATAAAATGACAAATCATAAAGGAGATGTTCTTTATGTTGGAAAGGCAAAAAACCTGCCTAACAGACTTAAGAGTTATGTTTCTGAAAAGAACCATATAATTAGAACAGAAAGAATGTTGGCTCAAACTCATAAAATAGATATCACAACAACTTCTAATGAAAGTGAAGCTTTGCTTTTAGAAGCTAATTTAATAAAAAAATTTAGACCAAAGTTCAATATTTTGCTTAAAGACGATAAATCTTTTCCATCTATATATATTGGAAACAACGATAAGTGGCCCCAACTAGTTAAACATAGAGGTAAAAAAGATAAAAATGGTTTTTATTTTGGTCCTTTTGCTTCTGTAGGTTCGGCAAACTGGACTATAAAAATACTTCAAAAAATATTCCAAATAAGAATTTGTGATGAAGGAACATTTAAAAATAGAAAACGTCCATGTATTTTATACCAAATCAAAAGATGCTCAGCTCCGTGTGTAGGATATGTTAATGAAGCTGAATACAAAAACTCAGTCGAAAATGCTATAAAATTTGTTTCTGGCAAATCAAGAGAGATTCAAAAAGATTTATCTAAACAAATGGAGGAGGCAAGTGAAAAACTAGATTTTGAAAAAGCCTCAATACTTAGAGATAAAATTAAATCGCTAAACATAATTCAATCTTCTCAAAAGATTAATGAGGCTAACTTAGTTGATGCTGATGTAATAGCAGCATACAAAGAATCAGGCAAAACTTGCATTCAGGTATTTTTTTACAGGTCTAAACAAAATTGGGGAAATCAATCTTATTTCCCTAAACATGATCCCGATCAAAATATTTCTGAAATTATGTCTTCATTTATAATGCAATTTTATGAAAATAAAAATGTTCCAAAAATAGTTATGTTAAATCAGGAAATTAAAGACAAAAAGTTAATTGAAAAAACATTAAGTTCGAAAGAAAACAATAATATTTCAATTACAATTGCAAAAAAAGGATGGAAAACTAATGTTGTTTCTCTTGCAGAAAAAAATGCGAAAGAATCTTTAAATAGAAAACTTTATGAAACAAATAATAATAAAAATTTATTTGAAGTAATAAACCAAAAATTCAATATCAAAAATAATATTAGTTTAGTTGAAGTTTATGACAACAGTCATATACAAGGAACAAATAGCGTTGGTGCTATGATCACTTTTGGTGAGGAAGGTTTTATAAAAAAAAGATATAGAAAATTTGATATAAAATCAAAAGGAGCTAAACAAGATGATTATGCAATGATCAAAGAAGTTTTAAGTAGAAGATTTAAAAGAGCTTTGCTTGAAAAAGGTAATTATTTATCTCTACCTGATTTACTATTAATTGATGGAGGAAAAGGACAGTATTCTGCTGCTAAAGAGATCTTAAATGAGTTTGGGCTTCAAGACTTACCGATGATAGCTATAGCAAAAGGAAAATTTAGAAATAGTGATAATGAAACTTTTTTTCATAATGGAAAAACATTTAAATTTAAAAAGAATGATGCAGCTCTTTTCTTTTTACAAAGATTAAGGGATGAGGCTCACAGATTTGCAATTAGTACTCATAGAGCTAAAAGAAAAAAAGGCCTTAGCAGATCACTCTTAGATCAAATTGATGGTATTGGATCAATTAGAAAAAGGGCACTCCTAAATCATTTTGGATCAGCAAGAGCTGTGGAATCTGCTAGTTTTGAAGAGATAAAATCAGTAGAAGGAGTTGAGGAAAAAGTTGCAAAAAAAATATATAATTTTTTCCACGAATGAAAATTAGAATTCCAAATTACTTAACAATAGGAAGAATTATAATTGTTCCCATATTTGTTTTTACATATTACTTGCCTGGTTTTTATGGCGATGTAATACCTTTTGCATTATTTGTCCTAGCTTCATTTACTGATTTTTTAGACGGGTTATTAGCAAGAATGTTTAAAGAAGAATCCAAGTTAGGAGAATTGCTGGACCCTATTGCAGACAAGATTATTGTAGCAACAGCATTAATTTTATTAGTAATGGATGGAACAATCAAAAATTATGAGGTAATTGCAGCAATTATAATTTTAACTAGAGAAATATTAATTTCTGGATTAAGAGAGTTTTTGGCAAAAGGTAAAATTAATCTTCCTGTATCAAGTCTAGCAAAAGCTAAAACATTTTTGCAAATGACCGCGATTTCAGTTTTATTGACAGGAGAGACAGGAAATAAAATAATTAATTTTCAAGATTACAATGCTCAAACTATTGGTATAATTTTGCTATGGTTATCTGCTTTTTTAACTTTATATACTGGCTATGAATACTTAAGAAAAGGTATAGATCATGCAATATCTGAGGATGAAAAAAATTAAGCTGCTTTCTTTTTTCTAACTAATTTTTCATAACTAGAAGACAAATCTAAAATTAAATTACAAACTTTATAATTTTGTTCAAGAATTTTAGAAACTGGAGTTACTTCAGCTGCAGTCCCAGTTAAAAAACATCCAACAAAACTTGAAAGTTCTTCTGGTAAAATTTTTCTTTCATTAACTTTAATATTTTTTGATTTTGCTATTTCAATTACTGTTCTTCTTGTTATTCCATCTAAAAAACTATCAGGTATTGGGGTATGTAATTCTCCATTTTTATCTTTAAAAAAAATATTTGCACCAGTTGCTTCGGCTATATTTCCTTCATGATCAAGCATCAACGAATCTGTATAACCATCTCTTTCTGCCTCGTGTTTCGAAAGAGTGCAGATCATATATAGTCCTGAAGCTTTAGTATCCCAAGGTATTGTATTGGGTGATGGTCTTCTCCACTTAGAAATGTTTAGTTTTATTCCTTCTGTTTTTAACTTTGGATCAAAATATGTTCCCCATTCCCATGTTGTTATTGCTACATGTATTTTTGTTTTTTGTGCAGACACGGCCATCATCTCACTTCCCCTCCAAGCAAATGGTCTTATATATCCGTTTTGAACATTTTGTACTGAAACAATTTTTTTAGTAGCTTTATTAATTTCATCTTCTGAATAAGGAATTTTGATATCCATTCTTTTTGCTGAGTGAAAAAGTCTATCCGTATGTTCTTCTAATTTAAATATTTCCCCGTCGTAGACTCTTAGTCCTTCAAATACACAGCTTGCATAATGAAGACCGTGACTTAAAACATGTAATTTTACATCATTCCAATCAACTAGCTCATTGTTGTACCAGATTTTTCCTTTTCGTTTATCGTAAGGCGTCATTTAGATTTAATTTTTTAGATTTAATTTATTTAAAAAAATATCTTTGTATGTAGAATATGTCAATATAACTTACCAATTATGAAAGAACTTTTATATTTAAAGGATGAACAATTAAAAGAATTTATTGAAAAAATCTCTTTGAGCTACAGAGAAACCTTCTCTGATGCCAAAAAAGTTCTAGATAAATATTCTATAGGAGTGGCTCATCACAAGGTCATTAACCTTATTTCTTTATATGATGGCATAACTATATCTGAACTTTTAAAAAAACTAAAAATAACAAAACAAAGTTTAAATAGAGTTCTAAAAGATTTAATAAAAATAGAAGTTATTGATTTTAAAAAAGACAAAAAAGACACAAGACTAAAGCATGTTTATTTAAACGATAAAGGAACAAAATTATTTAATGAAGTTTTTGATATACAAAAAAAGAGAATTTATAATGCCTTATTAAATTCAAGTTCAAAAGAAGTATTATACTTTAATAATGTTTTAAATAAAATAATTAATGAAAAAATTTAAAGCTCATATTTTGGTAGTTGATGATGATGATGGAATTAGAGATTTAGTAAAACAATATTTAAATAAAAATAATTATTTGGTGACAACTGCATTTAGTGCTGAGGATGCAAAAAAAAAAGTAGACATAATTAAATTTGATCTGATTGTATTAGATATAATGATGCCTGGTAAAAGTGGATTAGAATTTACAATAGATAATAAAGATAAATTATACACTCCAATAATTTTGCTTACAGCTAAAGGAGAGGCTGAAGAAAGAATTCATGGTTTAGAAGTTGGTGCCGATGATTATCTTACAAAACCTTTTGAACCTAAAGAATTAATTTTGAGAATAAAAAATATTTTAAACAAAACAAAATCAAAAAATATAAAAAGATTAATTGAGTTTGGAAGTGCAAAAGTTGATTTAAGCAAAAACTTAATATTTAGAGATAAAAAAGAATATAAAATTAATAATACAGAAAAAACTATTTTAGAGTTTATGATTAATTCTCCAGGAAAATCATTCTCGAGAGATGAAATTGGAAAAATAATAAATTTAGAAAAAGAAAGATCTATTGATGTGATTATTACAAGGCTTAGAAAAAAAATTGAAAAAGATCCAAAAAATCCAAAATTCTTACAAACTCTTAGAGGAGAAGGCTATGTTTTATGGATTGAGTAGATATTTAAAAAAAATTCTGCCTAAACAATTATTTTATAGAAGCTTAATAATTGTTGCGGCTCCAATTATTATTATGCAAATAACAATTTCAATTGTATTTTTTGATAGTTTGTGGATTAAAACCAACAAAGGTATGACTAAAGCATTGGTAAATGAAATTAATACTTTTGTGGAAGTTTATAATAATGAAAACTATAATAAAGAAGAAACTACAAATCTTTTTTCTCTTTACCAAGATTTAAATATAGAATTTGTCCAAGATGAAAATTTTAACTATAATTATGATGAAAGATGGTTTAGTCCAATCGACAGAACACTTAGAAGAGAATTAAAATCAAAATTTGGCTCTGAAGAATTTTGGTTTGATACGACAAGTTATAAAGAATTAATCGATTTAAGAATTAAATATCAACCTGGATATTTCAAATTTTTAGTACCCAGGGATAGAATAACAAGTTCGTCAGCAAGAATATTTGCACTATGGATAACTCTACCTGCTATTCTTGTAATCTTTATTGCTATATTGTTTTTAAAAAACCAAACAAAACCCATAACTAAGTTAGCAGAGGCATCTGAAAAATTTGGAAAAGGAGAAAATGTAGAAGAATATAGACCTTCGGGAGCATTAGAAATAAGAAAAGCAGGATTAGAATTTGATAGAATGCGAAAACGAATTCTAAGACATTTAAACCAAAGATCCGAGATGCTTTCTGGAATTAGTCACGATTTAAGAACTCCTTTAACAAGAATTAAACTTCAATTAGCATTTATCAAAGATAAAGAAATTACAAATAAACTTTCAAGAGATGTTGATGAAATGGAGAAAATGTTGAATGAATATTTACAATTTTCTCGATCAAATTTTACAGAAAAAAGTGAAAAATTTAATTTATCTGAACTGATTATGTCGACCGTAAAAAAATATGAAAATAAAAATATTATAGTTGATCAAGAAAGCGAAGTTTTTTTTAGTGGAAGAAAAAATCTTATACAAAGATGCCTAAACAACTTGCTAGATAATGCAATAAATTTCTCTAAAAATATTAAAGTTACACAAAAAAAAATAAAAAGGAGTGTGTTAATTTTTGTCGAAGATGATGGTCCTGGTATTTCTTCATCTGAGTACGAAAATGTATTTAAGCCATTCTACAAAGTAGACAAAAGTAGAAACCAAGCAAAGTCTAGTGTTGGCTTGGGTCTTTCTATTGCATCGGATATAATTCGCTCACATGGAGGAAATATTGAGCTAGGAAAGTCTGAGATGGGTGGTTTAAAAATTAAGATCTTTTTGCCCGTTTAATATTTTTTTTCTTTTTCAATTTTTCTAACACCTCAACTTTTTTTTCTAATTTTTCTACTCTCTTATTCAAAATATCAGTTTCATCTTTGCTGGTTAGTTTCATTTTAAATACTATTTCATCTCTTTTTGACTTTAATATATTTAAAATTTCATTGCCCAGATCCTTTGAATTCAAAAGACCCTGTTCAAAAAGTTTAGCAAATTTGTCAATAACAAATCTAGATTTAGACATATATTTTATTAATAATTTAAAATATTATATTTACAATATGTTTATCAACAATTTTGACCCTGTTGCGCTTAATTTTTTTTCTCTAGAAATAAGATGGTACTCTTTATCTTACATTTTTGGAATATTGCTTGCCTGGATATATTGTAAAAAATTTTTGGTAAAAGATGAAAAAATTTTAGGTCTGTTTGATGATTTGATCTCGTATATAATTATTGGTGTAGTTTTAGGTGGTAGATTAGGCTACATAATTTTCTATAATTTAAGTTATTATTCAAAAAATCTATTAGAAGTTTTTATGATTTGGGAAGGTGGCATGTCATTCCATGGCGGCCTGTTGGGAGTAATTATTGCAACATATATTTTTAGTAAAAAAAATAATATTAATCCGTATTTATTTCTTGATTTAATTTCAATGTCTGCACCTATAGGTATTTTTTTAGGAAGAGTTGCCAACTTTATAAATTCTGAACTGTATGGAAGGGAAACTAATTTATTTTGGTCAGTAAAATTTGAAAAAATAGATAATACTTTTAGACACCCTTCTCAAATTTATGAAGCAATTTTTGAAGGAGTAATATTATTTATATTGCTAAATTTTATATTTAAAAAACAAGTTTATAAATCTCCAGGTTTAATATCGGCTATATTTTTAATTTTTTACTCAATATTTAGATTTTTTATTGAATTTACTAGAGAGCCAGATGTTCAGATTGGTTATATTTTATTTGATTTAACCTTAGGACAACTTTTAAGCTTTTTGTTTTTTATGTTTGGACTATTTTTATTTTATAAAAAAAAATGAGTCTTAACAAAAAATTTTTTTCATTAGATGAATTTATAAATCATGCTTTGTACAATCCAAAAAATGGTTTTTACATGAAAAATAACCCATTTGGAAAAAAAGGCGATTTCATAACTTCACCAAACATATCCATACTTTTTTCTGAAATGTTGTCGGTGTGGACTGTTTCATTTTGGCAAAATTTAAAATGTCCAAAAAAAATTAATCTAATAGAACTTGGGTCGGGAAATGGTCAAATGATTTATGATATGATAAATTCGTTTAAAAATTTTCCAAAATTTTATAAATCTTGTAAATTTATTATATTAGAAAAAAGCCCTTACTTAAAAAAAATACAAAAAAAAAAATTAAAAAAATTTAAGGTTAAATGGATAAAAAATTTAAACCAAATTCAAAAGGGTAATAATATATTTATCGCAAATGAATTTTTTGATGCACTGCCAATAAAACAATTTTTTAAAATTAATAATAAATGGATTGAACGATTCGTTAAATTGGACAAAAATGATAATAAAAGCTTTATTCACATTGGTACTGATATAAAAAAAATTGAAAAAAAGATTGGTTTTAAAATATCAAATAATCAAAAAATTATAGAATATTCACCTATAGCTTTTGAATATCTAAAAAATATTTCAAAAAAAATAAATAATAAAAAAGGCGCATTACTAATTATTGATTATGGATATTTAGAGGATTCAATGAAAGATACGTTGATGACAATAAAAAAACACAGAATCTCAGAACTGTTCGAGGAATTTGGAAATTCCGATATTACTTATAAATTAAATTTTAAATTATTAAAAAAAATTACAAATATTTTAAAACTTAAATGCCAAGGAATAACAACACAGAGAAATTTTTTAATGAATCTTGGGATTCAACAAAGAGCAGAAATAATATCAAGAAACTTACCTTTTTTAAAAAAAGCCGATATTTATTATCGTTTAAAAAGGTTAATTGATAAAAATCAAATGGGTGATTTGTTCAAAGTTATGTTGATCACAAATAAAAAAGTAAATTTTAAAACGGGATTTTAATTGATTAAATCAAAAAAATTACAAAAATTTAAAAATATTGAGCATGGATTCTTCAACAATATAGGTGGTGTTTCTTCTGGAATTTATAAAAGTTTAAATTGTGGAATCGGCTCAGATGATAAAAAAAAAAATGTAATTAAAAATTTAAAAATTGTATCAAATAAAATTGGTTCAAAGAAAAAAATAATTTTATTAAATCAACTGCATAGTAACAAAATTTATTTTGTAAATAAAATATCAAAAAAAAAATTGTTTGGAGATGGTTTAATAACTAATGCTGAGCGTCTTGCTATCGGAATTTTAACAGCAGACTGTGCTCCAATTCTTTTTTTTGAACCTAAAAAAAACATTATTGGAGCAGCCCACGCAGGATGGCGAGGCGCATATAAAAAAATAGGAAAAAAAATGATTAATTATTTCAAAAAAAGAGGTGGTAAATTAAATCATATATTTGCTGTGATTGGACCTTGCGTTTCACAAAAAAATTATGAAGTTAAAAATGATTTTAGAGCAAAATTTTTAAAAGAAAGCCCAAAAAATAGAAAACATTTCAAAATAATAAAAAATAAAATTTGTTTTGATTTAAAAGGCTATATTTTTAGACAATTAAAAGATGCAGGAATTAATAATATAGAAATAATTAAAAAAGATACATTTGATCCAAAAAATAATTTTTTTAGTGCTAGAAGATCTTTAAAAAAAAAAATTAATGATTATGGTAGAAATATTTCAATAATTATGATTAAATAGAGAATCTCATAAATGAAGCTTCTTACAGGAAATAGTAATAAAAACCTTAGTCAGAAAATATCAAAAATTTTAAAAACAAAATTAGTCCATTCTAGTATTAAAAAATTTGCTGATGGTGAAATTTATATAGAAATTAAAGAAAATATTAGAGGTAATAGCATATTTATTGTTCAATCTGTAAGTTCTCCTGCAAATGATAATCTAATGGAACTATTATTATGCATTGATGCTTTAAAAAGATCTTCAGCAAAAAATATTACTGCTGTAATACCTTATTTTGGCTACGCAAGACAAGATAGAAAAGTTGCACCAAGAACATCTATATCGGCAAAACTAGTTTCAAATTTAATAACTAAAGCTGGTGCTGACAGAGTAGTCACGGTAGATTTACATGCTGGACAAATTCAGGGATTTTTTGATCTTCCTGTTGATAACCTGTTTGCTACTCCAATTTTTTCAAGACACGTAAAGAAAAAAATAAAAGGAAAAAATTTAATCTGCGTATCACCTGATGTTGGTGGTGTCGAAAGAACAAGGGCACTTGCTAGAAAATTAGATATAGGTATTGCAATAATTGACAAAAGAAGACCTTCGCCTGGAAAATCTCAAGTTATGAATGTTATAGGAAATGTAAAAAATAAAACATGTATAATAATTGATGACATAATTGATTCAGGAGGAACAATTGTTAATGCAGCTAAAGCATTAATTAATAGAGGAGCTAAAGAAGTTCATGTATATATAACTCATGGCGTTTTGAGTGGAGAAGCAGTTGAAAAAATTAAAAAGTCACGTATAAAAAACTTAGTAATAACGGATACAATTGATAATTCTGACAAGTTAAAAAATGTTAAAAATATAGAGGTATTATCAATTTCTAATTTATTAGGAGAGGCAATAAAACGTATATCAAACTCAACGTCTGTATCAGATTTATTCAAATAAATTACTTGTAAAATTTACAATCATAAGTTAAAAACCGACACTTTATGAATTCATTAGAAGCATCAATTAGAAATACTAAGTCTAAGGGAGAGGTTAATTCTTTACGTCAAAAAGGAGAAGTTCCTGCAATAATTTATGGAGGAACTGAAGAAAATCAAAAAGTATCTCTGTCAAAAAAACAAGTTAAATATTTAATTGAGCAAGAAAACTTTTTATCAAACATGATTAGTTTAAACATTGATGGGCAGTCTATCAAAGTATTACCTAGAGAAGTTAGCTATGATACTTTGACTGATGATCCAATACACATAGATTTTTTAAGAATTGTAAAAGGGGCAAAAATAATTATAGAAATTCCAGTTAGATTTACAAATAATGAAAAATCACCTGGCTTAAAAAGAGGTGGTGTTCTTAATATAGTGAGAAGAAAAATTGAATTAAAATGTGCAACCGAAAATGTTCCAAATGAATTGGTTGTTGATCTTGAAGGTTTAGAAATTGGAACAAGTATAAAAATTTCTTCGATATCTTTACCTGAGAATGTAAAACCTACAATTCAAGGAAGAGATTTCGTGGTTGCAACAGTTGCTGCTCCGACTGTTTTCAAAGAACCTGAAAAACCTGCTGAAGAAGCTGCCGCAGAAGGAGCTGGGGGAGCTGAGGGAGCTGAAGGGGCTACCGCAGAAGCAGCCGCTAAAGAAGGTGGAGAGAAAACGCCAGAAACTGAAAAAGGCAAGGAAGAACAAAAAAAAGATCAAAAAGCTCCAGCTGAAAAAAAATAAATTACCAATAGTGAATATTTCTAGAATTCAAATTAATTTATGATTTTACTTGTAGGTTTAGGCAACCCAACTCCTGACAGTAATGATAATAGGCACAATATAGGTTTTAAAATCATAGATGCAATAAACCAAAAATTTGGACTTTCAAAACAAAAACCAAAATTTAAAGGCCTCTTAACCACTGGTAACATCTCAAATAAAAAAGTTTATGCAATAAAGCCTTTAACTTTTATGAACAATTCTGGAATATGTATACGAGAATTGATTGAATATTTTAAAATAAATGCCGAAGACGTAATAGTTTTTCATGATGATCTGGATATAGATTTTACAAAAATAAAAGCAAAATTTGGAGGATCTAGCGCTGGTCATAATGGAATTGCATCAATAGATAAATTTATAGGTAAAGAATATTCTAGAGTAAGAGTAGGTATTGGTAAACCTGATTCAAAAATTGAAGTATCAGATTTTGTTTTAACAAACTTTACAGATGAGGAAAAAATGAAGTTAGAAGAAGTTATACAAAATATAATTGAATCTATGCCTATATTAATCGATAAAAAATTAGATTTATTTTCTAGTACTGTAAATAATAAATAAATGGGATTTAAGTGTGGCATAGTTGGATTGCCCAATGTTGGAAAATCTACTTTATTTAATGCGCTAACAAATTCCAGCAAAGCCCAGGCAGAAAATTTTCCTTTCTGCACGATTGATCCAAATATTGGAATAGTTCCAGTTCCAGATGGTAGATTAGATAAATTAGTTTCAATCTCAAATTCAAAAAAAAAGATTAATACAACTATTTCATTTGTAGATATTGCGGGCTTAGTAAAAGGCGCTTCTAAAGGAGAAGGTTTGGGAAATAAATTCTTATCACACATTAGAGAAGTAGATGCAATAATTCACATGATTAGATGTTTTGACTCTGATGACATTCAGAATGTCAATCCAAATGTTGATCCTATAAGAGATTTGGAAATTATAGAAACTGAAATGAAACTTGCTGATTTAGAATCAATACAAAAAAGATTAGACAAAAAAAACAAGAAAAACTCTACAGCGGACGAAATAAATATATTAGAATCTGCTTTAAATTGTATTAATAATGACCAAAGCATGAAAACGCTCAACCAAAGCTATTCCAAAAAAAAACTTCTTCAAACTGGTTTGCTATCTACTAAACCTAAATTATATGTTTGTAATGTTGATGAAAAAGGTATTTCTGATGGAAATAATTACACTAAGTCATTTATTGGCAAATTTGGTGAAAAAAATACTATATTGATCTCCGCTGATATTGAAAACCAAATTAATCAATTAGAAAATGATGAAAAAATCAACTATATGAAAATGATTAAGCTAAAAGAAACAGGTTTAGATACATTAATTAAAAAGGGTTATGAGCTTCTTGAATTAAAAACTTTTTTTACATCCGGACCAGAAGAATCCAGAGCTTGGACTGTTTCAATAAATTGTACAGCCCCAAAAGCAGCGGGTATTATTCATACAGATTTTGAAAAAGGATTTATAAGAGCAGAAACAGTATCTTATGAAGAATTTGCTAAAAATAAAGGATGGCTAAACTCAAAGAATAACGGAAAAATGAGACTAGAAGGTAAAGATTATATAGTTAAAGATGGTGACGTTCTAAACTTTAGATTCAATACGTGACCACAGTTTTTTCATACTAAAGTAAACTAATACAGTTATTATAAACAAATAAATTATAGCTCTAAAACCTATTTTATGTCTGGCTTCTAAATGAGGTTCTGCAGCCCAAGCTAAAAAAGCAACAACATCTTTTGCCATTTGCTCTTCACTGGAGTCGGTTCCATCAGCATAGTCTACAGCTCCTTCAGACAAAGGTTTTGCCATTTTAATATTATTGCCTGGCATATATTTGTTGTAGTATACACCATCATCTAAAGTAATTTCTGATGGTGGATCTTCATAACCCATCAATACTGAGTAAATATAATCTGCTCCTCCTTGTCTTGCTTTAACTAAAACAGACATATCTGGTGGATATGCTCCACCATTGGCGGCCGTGGCTGCTTGCTCATTAGCATAAGATCCAACAAATTTATCAGAAAGCCTTGCTGGTCTTGTAAACATTTCTCCTTCGCTGTTTGGTCCATCGGTAACTTCAAATTGAGAAGCTATTATTTTTGCTTGTTCTTCAGAAAACTCTGGTCCACCTGGTTGGGATAAGTTTCTATAACTTAAATACTTCATTGAATGACATGAGGCACATACTTCCGTGTAAACTTGATATCCTCTTTGTAGAGATGCCCTGTCAAATTTGCCAAAAAAACCTTTGAAACTCCATCCAGGGCTTAGTAATTCATGAGATTTTTCGGCTGCTACGGAATGAAAACCATAAATTAAAAATATTGTAAAAAAAAGAACAGATTTGAAAAGATTTTTCATTAAATTTCTTTCCTTTTTTTAATCATAGATTCATTTGGCGAACCCCCAAGAACAGGTTCTGTTAAGCTTAGAGGGACATCTAAAGTTTTTTCTTTCGCTCCTAAAACAGGAAGAATAACTAAAAAATGTAAAAAATAATAAGCTGTAGCCACTCGTGCCACAAGCAAATAAAGGCCTTCTGCAGGCATTGCCCCTACATAGCCTAAGATCAAAACATCTGCCACTAAGAACCAGAAAAATTGCTTGTACAAAGGTCTAAATATTGCAGATCTAACTTTTGAAGTATCTAACCAAGGCAAAATTACCAATACAAAAATTGACCCAAACATTGCAATAACTCCAAAAAGTTTATCAGGAATAGATCTTAGAATTGCATAAAATGGTAATAGATACCATTCTGGAACTATGTGTGATGGAGTGACCATTGGGTTTGCTTCAATATAATTATCTGGATGTCCTAACAGATTAGGAGAATAAAATACAAGAAATGCGAATATTATTAAAAAAATTAATAATGCATATAAATCTTTTATTACTATATATGGATGAAAAGGAACTTTTTCTTTTGATGGATTATTAAGATCTATGCCTATTGGATTATTATTACCCGGAATATGTAAAGCCCAAATATGTAAAATTACCAGACCTAAGATTAAAAATGGAAAAAGATAATGTAGTGCATAAAATCTTGTTAAAGTTGGACTATCTACTGCAAACCCTCCCCATAACCAATTGGTAATACTTTCTCCAATAAAAGGAACGGCACTAAATAAATTTGTAATTACAGTTGCTGCCCAAAAACTCATTTGACCCCAAGGTAAAACGTAGCCCATAAAAGCTGTCATCATCATTAAAAAATATATTATCATTCCTATTACCCATATAAGCTCCCTTGGAGATTTGTGAGATCCATAATACATGGATCTAAATATATGAATATAAACAGCTAAGAAAAACATGGAAGAACCGTTTGCATGAAAATATCTTATTAACCAACCATAATTCACATCTCTCATGATGTGTTCAACGCTTCCAAATGCTAAGCCGGAGTTGGCAACATAATGCATAGCCAATATAATTCCAGTAATAATTTGAGCCATTAAACAAAATGTTAAGATTGCTCCAAACGTCCACCAGTAATTTAAATTTTTTGGTGTTGGATATTCCGTTAAATGATTTCTGAGTGTTAATAAAGGCAAACGATCATTGAACCATTTTCCTAATTTTGATTTCGGGGCGTATTCGTGATCACTCATTAATATTTATTATCCAATCTTTATTGTATTGCTATTAACAAATTCGTATTTTGGAACTTCCATGTTTGTTGGCGCAGGTCCTTTTCTTATTCTGCCTGAAGTATCATAGTGAGATCCATGGCAAGGACAAAACCATCCTCCATATTCCCCTTTATCGCCTAAAGGAACACAGCCCAAATGAGTGCACACGCCCAGCATAACCAGCCATTCTGGATTTTTAGCTCTATCCTCATCTGTTTCCGGATGTTTTAAATCTTTTAGATCAACTGCTTTTGCTTTTGCTATTTCTTCTTCAGTTCTTCTTCTAATAAAAACAGGCTTGCCTCTCCACAGAACTGTTATTGATTGTCCTCTTTCAACGCCACTAATATCTACTTCTGTGCTTGCAAGTGCTTTTACTGAAGCATCTGGATTCATTTGATCGATTAAAGGCCACACAGCAGCCCCCACTCCAACCGCTCCTAGAGCATATGAAGCAGTGAATATAAAGTCTCTTCTATTGGTTTTTTTATCTTCAGCCATTAATAAATTAATTTACTATTTATGATTAATTATATGATTTAATATTAATAAAAAAGTATTTTTGTATGGATACAATGACACACGATAAAGCTAATTTAACACCAAAAATCGCTCTATATGAGCCAGATATACCTCAAAACACTGCCTCAATTATAAGAACTTGCTCGTGCTTTGGTGCTCAACTAGAAATTATAGAACCATGTGGTTTTTTGTTCACAGACAAAAGATTCAAAAGAGTGGCAATGGATTATTTGGAAGAAGATAAAATAAAATTTTATAAAAGCGCAGATGAATTTTTTAATAATAAAAAAAACCAAAGAATTATTTTAATTACTACTAAAGCTATTAAAACGTATACAGAATTTTCTTTTAAAATTACTGATACTCTTCTCTTTGGAAGAGAAAGTGCAGGTGTTCCAAATAAAGTCCATGAAACAGCCAATGAAAAATTAAAAATACCTATGATAGAAAATAAAAGATCTTTAAACCTTGCAACATCTGTTGGTATAGTTCTAGCTGAACAAATAAGACAAATAAAAAATTAAATGGAAATTGATATAAAAAAAAAATTAGCAAAAAATTGGTTTAAGATTCTTCAAGATATATTTTGTTTTGAAATTGAAGAAATTGAAAAAAATAAAAAAAAATTTATTTCAAATCATTGGGAAAAAAATAAAAAAAAGGATGAAGGAGGTGGAGAATATAGAATTTTAGAAAATGGCAAAGTATTTGAAAAAGTTGGAGTAAATTTTTCTGAAGTTTATGGAAAATTTTCGAAAGAATTTAGAAAGAAAATGCCTGGCACAAATTCTGATCCAAGTTTTTGGGCCTCAGGGATATCAATTGTAATGCATATGAAAAACCCACATGTTCCTGCCATGCATTTTAATACAAGATACATTCATACTTCATTTGGTTGGTTTGGTGGAGGTATGGATATAACACCTTGCTTTGAAGATAAAAAATTAAAAAATTGGTTCCATAAAGAAGTTAAAATAGCATGTGATAGACATAATAATAAATATTATAAAAAATATAAAAAAAAATGTGATGAGTATTTTTACCTTCCTCATCGTAAAGAAGCTAGAGGAATTGGAGGAATATTTTTTGACTATAAAAAAGAAAACTGGGAAAAAGATTTTAGTTTTGTAAGAGATGTTGGGCTCACATTCAAAAGAATTTTTAGAGAAATAATAATCAAAAAAAACAATAAAAAATGGAATGATAAAGAAAAAGAAATTCAATATTTTAAAAGAGGCAGATACATTGAATTTAATTTACTTTATGATAGAGGAACTAGATTTGGTTTACAAACAGGAGGAAATACAAATGCAATTTTAATGTCTCTCCCTCCCATTGCAAAATGGAAATAAATTATGGATAAAGAACCTATTACAGTTTCTGGATTAGAAAAATTAAAAGAAGAATTAATTTTTTTAAAAGAAAAAAAGCGCCCTGAAATTGTTGCTGCGATTGCTGAAGCTAGATCGCATGGAGATCTTAAGGAAAATGCAGAATATCATGCAGCAAAAGAACAACAATCTCATAACGAAGGAAGAATTCAAGAAGTAGAAGATTTAATTGCTAGAGCAAATGTTATCGATGTAACAAAAATAAATAATGACGGAAAAGTTATTTTTGGATCCACAGTTTATTTACAAAATTTAGATACTAGTGAAAATATTGAATACAAACTTGTTGGAAAAGACGAAGCAGATTTAGAAAAAAAATTAATTTTTTTTCAATCACCCGTGGGAAAAGGTCTAATAGGCAAAAACAAAAATGATTTAGTAGAAATATCTACGCCTTCAGGCATAAAAAATTTTGAAATTATTGACGTAAAATACATTTAATTTTTAATTATCTTATTTAATTCGTGATCTGAAATCTTAAATGAATTTTCAATCCAAAATTCCTCTATTTCTTTTAATTTTTCACCAAGTTCTTTTCCTTCTTTAAAATTAAATCTTTCAATCAATGTTTTTGCTTTTACTTCAAATTTTGGGATTTCTTGTTTGTTAAAAAATGTTTTTAATTTTAGTAAATTTTTATCTAATTTTTTATTTTTAAATATTTGAAAATCAATAAGATCAATTAAATAATCTTTACCATTATAATAAAGTATTTTCCAAAAATTTTTTTCTTTAAAAGCGTTTCTGTCTAAATTTTTAGAATAAATATTTGATAAAAACCTAATTTTTTTTTTATCTTCATTTGAAATATTGTATTTATAAATAAAATATTCACTATTATCTGTATCATCAATTATCATTAGAGAAACCAAAAAAATAAAATTTTTCTCTTGAATTATTTTTTTTGAATAGTCATTTATATTTTTAAAAATACCTAGATTAATCAATTGTGGAAACACAAGAGTAATTATTTCTTGGCAAAATTTGTCTTTTGAAAGTTTCAAAAAACCTTTGGATAAAACTAATTTTTTTAGCTCATCTAATAGTCTGTCAGATGAAATTTTTGATATACCATTTATGTTTTGTTTAATTATTTTTTTTAAACTCTGTTTGTGGTCTACTTTGCTATAATTTAAAAAAAAACGTACATATCTTAAAATTCTCAAATAATCTTCTTTAATTCTTGTTTCAGGATTTCCAATAAACTTTACATTGCCTGTCTCTAAATCCTTTTTTCCATTAAATGGATCATACAAATTGCCATGCAAATCTGCATAAATTGCATTGAAGGTAAAATCTCTTCTTGATGCGTCCTCGTGCCAATCATTAGAAAATTCAACTTCAGCATGTCTTCCATCTGTTGAAATGTCTTTTCTTAAAGTTGTAATCTCAAATTTATAATCATCAACTTTTGCAGTAATAGTTCCGTGCTCTATACCACTTTCATAGAAACTGATATTGTTTTTTTTTAAAATTTCACAAACTATTTTTGGTGCAATATTTGTTGCAAGATCTATATCATCTACTTTTTCTTTATTAATTATTTTTCTAATACTACCACCCACATATCTAATTTCACTTGTTTCTGAAAAATTTGAAATTAAATGAAAGATTTTTTCAATATTTGTTTTTTTATTTAGATTTTCAAAATCTAAAAAATAATAATTTTTATTATCTTTGTTTTTAAATATTTTACTAAATATATTTATCATATTTGGCTGGGGCTCTAGGATTCGAACCTAGGATGACGGTACCAAAAACCGCTGCCTTACCACTTGGCTAAGCCCCAAAGTTATTTTCGTATAACACAAAAAAAAAACTTTATATAGTTTTAGATGTAATACACCAATAATTTTTATATTTTTTTTTAAATAATTTTGCACCATTTATTGCTGAGTTTTTTGATAAGAAGTACCCAACTAAAGAAGAGCCCGATCCTGTCATACGAACAAACTGTATATTTGGCAAAACTTCCATAAATGATTTTACTTGTTTTAATTTGGGATGATATTTAAAAACCACTTTTTCTAAATCATTTTGTAATTTTAAAATATTTATGAAATTAAAATGATCCTTGTTATCTGTTGATAATTTTTTTGATGAATAGATGCGCAGGTTTCTATAAATTTTCTTAGTTGAACAACCAAACTTTGGTTTAATTATAATAACAAAAAGCCCTATTTTCTTTATTGATGTAACCAGTTTGCCATTTGAATACAAAATTTTATTTTTATTATTTATACCCAATTGTACGTCTGAGCCGACTTGTTTGGTTAATTTTATAAGTTTTTTTTTTGAAAAATTTAAATTTTTTTTAAAAATAAAAAATCTTATAATTGCAGAAGCATTCATTGATCCACCGCCAAGACCTGCTTTTTGAGGTATATTTTTTTTTACTTTAATCAAATATTTTTGATTATTTAATATATTTTTTTCATCTAAAATTTTTAACAACTCAGAGATGGTATTTTTTTTTTTTATTCCTTTTGAAAATTTTCCAAAAAATTGAATTTTATGTTTTTTGTTGATAGTTTTTTTTATTTTAATTTCATCATGTAGATTCAGGAATGAAATTAAACTTTCTATTTTGTGATATCCAGATTTTAATCTTCCAGTAACTCCCAATGACAAGTTAATTTTTGCATACGATTTAATTATTTTAAAATTCATTATCTAACTTTCGTCTAATCCTTTAAGTAATTTTTTTGAAATATTTGTTTTCATTTCATTTTCTGAGTCTTCAGAATTTAAAGCACTTTGCCAATAATATTTAGCTTGAATTTTTCTATTTAACTTCCATAGAACGTCTCCATAGTGATCATTAACTATGGGGTCTTTGGGCATTAGCTGAATGGCTTTTCTTAAAAAATTTTCAGCGTTTACAAAATCGCCAATTAGATAATATCCCCATCCAACAGAATCAATTATAAATGGATCATTTTTTTTTTGACTATATGCATTATCCAGCATGCCAATTGCCTCTTGAATTTTATAATTTCTCTCCAGCCAACTATATCCGAGATAGTTTAAAACATATGGATCGTCTGGTTTTATTGATAAAGATTTAAGTAAATCTTTATCCGAATTTTTATCATCTCCTACTCTTTCATAGCTCGAGCCTCTCTTGTATAAAACATCGGCATATTCATCTGAATTTTCATTTAATTTTTTTAACAATGAAGAATAGTACTTTATAGATTTTTCAAACTCTTTATTTCTTTTATAAATATTGGCCATATCATAAATTATTTTTATAGATGGATTCGAGTATTCATTAAATTTTGTTTCAATATAGTCTAGAGATTTTTTTGAGTTTTGTTCATTATAAATAATTTGAGAGATTTTTTTTAATTTGTACCAATGGAAAACTTCATCTTCTTTATTAAAATTTTCAAGAAGATTTCTCATTTTTTCATAATTTCTGATTTTAGAATAATTTGAAATTAAATGTGTCAAATTAAAATAAAATTTTGGATTTAAATAGTTTGATATATTCGAATAAAAGTTTGATTTTTGAAAATTTTCATCCACAGCTAAAAAATTAGAAATTAAAAAGAAAAATTCTGCAAGAATATCTGCTTCATTCTCACAAGAAAAAAAATCTTCAAATTTATTAAAGTTCGAATTATCAACCCATTGTTTAGCTTGCTGAGTTAATAAATTACTATCTAAAACATTAATTGCTGTAGATGTTTTAAGCACATTTCTAAAATCTTTTTCTTTTATTAAATTCCCCAAATAGAAAAACAAATATCTTGTATAATCTCCATCGCTAGAATTAATTAAATTTATAAATTTTGAGTTTGTCTCTGGTTGATTCAGATAGCAGTATTGAAATGCCTCATTAATTGATGACAATTTACCAAAATTTTTCTTATTTAAATTTAACTCTCTTGATAAAAATAAATCGTTATAACTCTTTAAAACCTCATAAATAATATACTGGAAATTGTCGTAATCTTTGTAGTTTTGTATTTCATTTAATAATTTAATATTTTGGTCAAATTCTTTCTTTTTAAAATTGTCAATTAAAAGTAATAATTTTGCTTCAAAGAAATTTGAATTATTTTGGTCTTTATTTTGTTTAATTATATTTATTGATTTTTGAACTTTGCCGTTAGCCGTAAGAGTTATCACATATTTTTTTAAATATTCCTCATGTTTATCAATTAAAATTTTTGATGAATTAAAATGTTTTATTGCAACGTCACTTTCATGATTATTTTGCGAAATTATTGCTGAAAGATAGTTTGATAAGTACTTGGGGTTGAAATTATTCTCATCTGTAGTTTTAGAAAAGGCAGAAGTTTGATATATAAAAAAAACAATAAATAAGATTAATTTTAATTTTTTTATCACTTTACTATTCTATGATTGTAAAAGACAAAAATCAAAATGACATTGTAGACCAAGAATTGAGAAATTCTTTTGAAATTGATTATATTTTCGAAGGCAAGCCTATAAATCGATTTAAAAATAAACCTACAATTGAAAATATCAATTCCAAACTAAACAATCTTAAAACAAAAATTAATAATATCAGCAATTGTGATTTAAAAAATAATGCAAAACAAATTGTATTTAGTGACGGTAATTCTATGAGTCCAATTATGATAGTTGGTGAAGGACCGGGTCAAAAAGAAGATGAGCTTGGAAAACCTTTCGTGGGTGATGCTGGTCAACTACTTAACAAAATGCTTGATGCAATAAATATAAAGAGAGAAAATGTTTACATAACAAATGTTGTTAACTACAGACCTCCAAATAATAGAAAGCCAGAACCAGCTGAAATAAATAGATACTCAGAATTTTTGAGAGAACACATATTAATTATAGATCCAAAAATATTAATACTTATGGGTAGTACAGCCATGGAAGCTTTGTTTGGATCAAAAATTAAAATAACAAAAGAAAGAGGTGTTTGGAAAGAAGTAATTATAAATAACAAAACTTATATTGTAATGATAACCTTTCATCCTGCTTATTTGCTTAGACAAGCAGATCAAAAAAAATATTCATGGGCTGATTTAAAAGAAATAAGAAAAAAAATGGATGAACTAGAATTGAAAGTTTAATATGAAAAGTTTTATTGCTGGCGTTGATGAAGTGGGCAGAGGAAGTTTGGTTGGCCCAGTATTTGCTGCTGCAGTTATTTTGAAAAAAAAATTAAACAAAAAAAAACTTAAAGACTCTAAGAAACTAACAAAGAAAAATCGTGAAATTTTAGAAAAACATATAAAAAAAAACTCACATTGGTCAATTGGTTCTGCTTCATTAAAAGAAATAGAAAAATTAAATATTTTAAATGCAAGTCTGTTAGCAATGAAAAGAGCAATAATAAAATTAAAAATAAAACCTAAGCAAGTATTAATAGATGGAAATAAAGTTCCAAAAATTAAAAATTACAATTTAAAATATGTTATTAAAGGAGATGAAAAAATACCTGAAATATCTGCCGCATCAATAATTGCTAAAGTTTCAAGAGATCGTTTAATTACAAAAATGTCAAAAAAATATATTAAGTATTCTTGGAATAAAAATGCTGGTTATGGAACCAAAGACCATTTATCAGCAATTAAAAAATTTGGTATAACTAAATATCACCGCAAAACATTTCAACCAATACACAACATATTGAGTCTCAAATAAATCACATCACAATTGGACTCAAATTAATACAATCGCAGGTTGACGGAGACTCTTGGCTCGAGTCTAATTGTTTTTTATAAAATGATTAGCTCAACTTTAAAAAATAAAATTATCAATAGTGATAGCCTTAAAGAATTAAAAAAAATTCCTAGCGAAAGCTTTGATCTAATTTTTGCCGACCCTCCATATAATTTACAGTTAAGAAATAAATTAATTAGACCAGATAGATCAAAAGTAAATGCGGTAAATGATAAATGGGATCAGTTTGAAAGTTTTAAAATTTATGATGAATTTACCAATAACTGGCTTCTAGAGTGTAAAAGATTGTTAAAAAAAAATGGAAGTATTTGGGTAATTGGAAGTTATCATAATATTTTTAGAGTTGGTGCAAAAATACAAGACTTGGGATTTTGGATTCTTAATGATGTAATTTGGAACAAAAATAATCCAATGCCAAATTTCAGAGGGACAAGATTTACTAATGCTCACGAAACATTAATCTGGGCTTCTAAAGATAAAAATTCAAAGTACACTTTTAATTATCAGTCATTAAAATGTTTTAATGATGATTTACAAATGAGATCTACTTGGAACTTGCCCATTTGCAATGGAAATGAAAGATTAAAACAACAAGGTCAAAAAGTTCATTCTACTCAAAAACCTGAAGCTTTGCTTCATAGAATAATATTGGCATCTACAACCAAAAATGATTTTATTTTAGATCCTTTTTTAGGATCCGGAACAACTGCAGTTGTTGCTAAAAAACTTGGGAGAAACTTTTGCGGTATAGAAAAAGAAAAAATATATTTTGAAGCTGCTTCCAAAAGAATAAAAAATTCTAAAATAATTAAAGATGAATATTTAGATACAATCAAAAATAATAGATCTAAACAAAGAATTCCATTTGGATCATTGGTAGAGCTTGGTGTAATTAAACCCGGCACAGAAATTTATGATCAAAAGAAAAAAATAAATGCCAAAATAATGGTTGATGGAAGTATAAGATATCAAAAATCTGAAGGATCTATACATAAAGTAGCTGCAAAAATACTTGGTGCAGAAAGTTGCAATGGATGGACTTACTGGCATTATAAATCAGGTGGCATTCTTAAGCCTATCGATGAATTAAGAGAAAGACTAAGACCTAAAAGTTAATTTTTATAAATTTTTCCTAAATAATTTTCTAAGAATTTTTTGTTTTTAGTTAAATATCTAAGAATAATATTCCTAATTAAAATTGTTAATGGATTTGATAAATGAAAAGCAAAATGATTAATAATTGACCTGGATTTAACTAATTTTATTTTTTGCTGCCTTTTTTGATAATAAGAAAAAGTATTATTTTCTATTTCTTCATAAGCTTCCTTTGAAGCTTCTATTGACTGAGATGCTCCTTGAGCAAATGAAGGTGGAAATGCATACAGTGCATCTCCTACAAAAAAAATATTTTTTTTTTCAGGTTTTATAAATTTATCACTAATAAAAATTGGAAATGATTTAATATTTTTAATTTTATCCTTTAAATTAAAAGATGTTTTTGAAGATATTTCATCAACTAGAGAGTTTAAAAAGTCATAATTTTGAAAATAACTCATGTCAGATATTTGCTCTTTTTTTAGGTTTTTTCTAATGATTGATATGAAGTTAAATTCTCTAATTTGGTTAACAGGATATATCACAAAATGGAAGTTAGAACCCAAGTACAAAGAAATGTTAGAATTTTCTAAATTTTTAATGCTCCCTCTTAATGCAACTGAATTATAATATTTTGGACTAATTTCTTTTTGAAAAATAATAGATTTGCTTTTTGAAAAAACCCCATCAGATATTAATAAATAATCAAATTGTTCAACATAATTATTTGAGAATGATAGGTCTATTTTGTCTTTATAATTAACACTGATTAACTCACTGCTCTTAATAATATTGTTCTCTGGAATATTTTTTAATAAAAAACTAAGTAACGTAGATCTTTTTAAAGTTGTATAGTGATTATTTTCATGGTTAAATTTTGAAATATCTATATTACAAATATTTTTACAGTTTTTAGCATCATAAAAATTTACTTTATTAGGAAAATAAATCTCTTTAGCTGCAATATTTTTAAAACCTATTTCATTTAATAATTTTATGCTGTTTACTGAAAGCTGGATTCCGTATCCATCATTTAATTCAAAATGAGATTTTTTTTCAAATAATTTGTATTGATATTTTTGATTTTTTTGAAGAAGGTTTGCAAAATATAAACCTGAAATCCCACCACCAATAATTGCAATTTTTTTCATTAATATTTTATAATCGATTTAAAAATTTTTTTTGTAAATGATGGCAAAATATACTTCTTAATATCGTTCTTATCTAACATAAAACTATTATTCAAATATGTTTTTTTATTTTTATTATTTATTGCAATTTTCATATCCATGTTAGACATTTTAATATTAATTCTTTTATTTAAAGAAGATTTGAATTTCTTTTGATTAATTTCTCTCATAGGAAAAATTAATAAATTTTTTAAAAAATTGAATTTATTATTTTTAATTAATAAATATCTATTTTTATTTTTATATATGTCTGCCTCAAAATATTTTATTTTATTAAATTTATTTTTTGATTTTATATCAAAGTCTTTTTTTTTGTATGCTATACAATTTTTACTTATTGGACATTGATGGCACAAAGGAGTTGATGGTTTGCAAATTAAAGCACCAATTTCCATTATCGCTTGTGCATAATCGCTAGATCTATTTGATTTTCCAAAAAAAAATTTTTTTTTATGTAAATTGTCTTTACTAATTTCTTTTTCAATTTTCAAATAAAAAACTCGTTTTAAAATTCTCTCAACATTTCCATCAAGCGGTATGAATTGTTGATTAAAAACAATTGCCATTATTGCTGTCGATGTATAGTCACCAATTCCAGGTAAAGTTTTTAATTTATCAATGCTTTCAGGTAAATTTCCATTAAATTCTTTTATTATTTTTTGTGCTGTTTTTTTTAAATTCCTTGCACGTGAATAATATCCAAGCCCTTCCCAGCACTTCATTAGTTTTCGATCATTTATTTTCGCAAGTGTTCTTAGATTTGGAATTTTTTTTATAAAATTATTAAAATAAGGTATTACAGTTTTAACTTGTGTCTGCTGAAGCATTATTTCACTAACTAAAGTAAAATATTGTTTTTGTTTTTTTGTTAAATGTTTCCTCCAAGGTAAAATTCTCTTATTATTATCATACCATTTCAAAATTTCTTTTGTTATACTTTGATTATTCATATGGAATTTAAAAATAATACTAAGCATAGATACAAGACCATTCAAGGATTAAGATCCTTTAAAAATACTTTGCCAAAAAATGTTAAAAAGATCATTAGTAAAAAAGGTCATATTTATTCAGAAACTTTGGATAACTGGAAATATATTGTTGGTGATGATTTGTTTAAAGTATGTTTCCCAAAATCATTTAAAAACTCAACTCGTTTTGGATCAAGTTATTTGAGTATAATGGTAAAAAGAGGCCATGAAGTTGATTTAGAATATTCCAAAAAATCTATATTAGAAAAGTTAAACAGTTATTTAGGATATAATGCTGTAGAAAAATTAAGATTTATTTCTTTCGATGGTGAAGATGTAGAAATAAAAGAAAAAACTAGTAAAGAAACGATAAAAAATGCATATAAAGAGAAAATTTCTAAGATAAAAAATGATAAAGTAAAAAAATCTTTAATAGAATTAAGCAAATATTTTAAAAAAAAATGAAAAAAACAATATTAGTATTTTCAATAATATTTTTTTATTTTGAAACTATTTTAGCAGATTCAAAAATTAAACCTTTGTATGAAGGAAATGTTGATGCCAAAGTAAGTATAATAGTTTATGAATCTTTAACATGTAGTCATTGTGCAGATTTTCACACAGAAATTTATCCAAAATTAAAAAAGGATTTTATAGACGCTGGTTTAGTAAAAATTGAATTTAGAAACTTTCCGTTAGACTTGGCTGCCTTTAATGCTTCAAAGATAGCACATTGTAAAAATGATGGAAAATCAGACCTTCTACACTTTTTATACGAAAACCAAAAAAAATGGGTTCGAGGAGAAACTATAGAAGACATAAATAAACATTTAAAAAATCTTATAATAAAAAATAAAAGTGGATTGGACTTTGAAAGCTGCTTAACTAATAAAAATATTGAAGACCATGTTTTAAATGATCGAATCGATGGAGTAAAAAAATTCAAAATTGAAGCAACTCCTACTCTAATAATTAATGATAAAAAGTTTGATAATCCTCATAACTATAAAAAATTAAAAAAAACTATAGAAAAGCTGATATAAGTAGCGAATGGAGTTTAAAAAAATCCAACTTAATGGATTTAAATCTTTTGCTGAAAAAACTAACTTCTTAATTGAAGATGGTTTAACTGGAATCGTTGGTCCTAATGGTTGTGGAAAATCAAATATAGTTGAATCTCTTAAATGGTGTATGGGAGAAACTTCTGCAAAAAGTATGAGAGGATCTGGAATGGAAGATGTTATTTTTTCTGGTACATCGAACAAACCATCAAAAAATATTGCTGAGGTTTCAATATCTCTTTCAAATGAAAGTAAAGATGGACCTTTACAATATAAAGAGTTGAATGAAATTCAAATAAGAAGAAAAATAGAAAAAGATAAAGGATCAAAATTTTATATTAACGACAAAGAAGTAAGAGCCAAAGATGCACAGATGTTTTTTGCCGACCTATCTACGGGAGCTCATTCTCCTTCCATAATTAGCCAAGGAAGAATTGGTGCATTAGTTACAGCAAAACCTGTTGACCGAAGAGCTATCCTTGAAGAAGCAGCAGGAATAGCAGGGCTACATGCTCGTAGACATGAGGCAGAACTAAGATTGGGTGCTGCTGAAAATAATTTAAAAAGAGCTGATGAGCTTAGAAGACAACAAGAAAAACAGTTGGCTGGATTGCAAAAGCAAGCTGAAGAAGCAGCAAAATATAAATTAGTATCAGAAGAAATTAAAAAAATTGAAGCTGGTCTTTATTATTTAAGGCTAAAAGATATTGAAAATGAAATTAATCTAGAAAACCAAATAAATAATGATGCTGAGAGTGAGGTTAAAAAATTCAATGATAAAATTGAAGAATTAGAAAAACAAATTAATTCAGAAACTGAAAAAGTAAATCCAGTCAGAAGTAAAAATATTGAAAATATTTCAAAAATACAAAGACTTAACCTGGAATTAAAAAGCCTGGATGAAGAAAATGAAAGAATAACAGAAGAAATAACTAATATAAAATCCTCACTTAAAACAATTGATGAAGATATTGATCGAGAGAAAAGCATAGTAATAGATGCAAATTCAAATGAAAAAAGACTTAAGGAAGAAAAACATGAATTAATTGAAATTGACTCAAAATACTATGTCTCTGAAAAACAATCTAAAGAAGACTTAGATGCATCAAAAAATAAATTAAACCTTGAAATAGAAAAAGTTAAAGAATTTATAAATGCAAAGAAAAATGATGAAGCAATAATTATTCTTGATAACTGCAAAATAATCATAGAAGAATATGCTAATAGTTACAGCAAAAACCAAAATATAAAAAAAGAATCTATCAAAAGAAATGAAAGAATAAAAATTATAGAAAAAGAAATAGAAAGTTGGAAAAATCTTTTAATAAACTCAGAAAAAATGATAATTGAGCTTAATGAAAGAAAACAAAAATTAACAAACAAGCTAGAAGAATTGGAAAAGCAACCACAGTCTCAAGCAGAAAAAAAAGGACAAATTTCAGAAAGTTTAAGATTGGCAGAAAAAGAGAAGCAAGAAAATGAAATAATCATAGAAGAAACAGATATTAAAATATCTAATTTAAACTCTCAATTAAATAAAACAAAAGAAGATACAATTCAAATAAGAGAAAGAAAAGCAAGTTCGGGCGCAACAATAGAAGGACTAAAAAAAAGGAAAAATGATTTATTGGATAGAGTTGAAAGCGAATTAGAATTAAATGAGAATAATATTTTAGAATTTTCAAATCTAGAAAAAAATGAAGAATTTCCTGATGCCGTGACTCAAGAAGAGTTGTTAGATGAAAAAAAAAGAACAAGAGAAAAATTAGGTTCTGTCAATTTAAGAGCTGACGAAGAAACAGAAAAATATGAAAGCGAAATAAAAAAAATGGAACAAGATAGACAAGATCTTGTAACTGCTATAATTAAATTAAAAGAAAGTATTAATGAGCTCAATCAAAAAGGAAGGGAAAGACTTCTTGAGGCTTTTGAAAAAGTTAACAGAAAATTTAATGAGGTATATACAAAACTTTTTAGCGGTGGGAATGCAAAACTTGAACTGGTAGATTCTGACGATCCGCTTGATGCAGGTTTAGAGCTTTTGGTAAGCCCGCCAGGAAAAAGATTGCAATCAATTACTTTATTATCCGGAGGTGAACAAGCGCTAACAGCATTATCATTAATATTTGCAGTATTTTTGAGTAATCCATCTCCTATATGTGTACTCGATGAAGTTGATGCGCCACTTGATGATGCAAACGTCACAAGATTTTGTAATCTTCTCTCTGAATTAACAAAAATTACAAGTACTCGATTTATAATAGTCACTCACCATGCTTTAACTATGTCAAAAATGGACAGACTGTACGGAATAACCATGCCAGAAAAAGGAGTTAGCCAGCTCGTTGCAGTTGACTTGCAAAAAGCTGAAAGTATGGTGGCTTAAATGCCTAAAGACTCATTCAAGACTCGCCTAGAAATTGCAAAAAACAAGATAAATAAAAACAAAAATAACCAAAAAAACAAGAAAACTTCAAACTTTGGTGAAGCTTTTAAATTGAGCACAGAGCTTGTGGCCGCAGTCGCAGTTGGGACAATTATTGGGTTTATTTTGGACAATTGGTTTGGTACTAAACCATGGTTAATTTTAATATTTTTTTTTGTTGGTGTATTTGCTGGAATATCCAATGTAATTAGATCTGCAAAAAATATGCAAAAATAAATTTATTAGAGGATAAAATGGCATCAAATCCAATGTACCAATTCAACGTTTATAGAATTGGACCTGAAATAAGATTGGGCGAACTTGATTTATCTTTCACAAATGCAAGTTTATTTATGGTGATCAGCTCTTTGGCAGTTTTAATTATATTTAATTTAGGTTCAAAAAAAAATTCTTTAATACCAAATAAACTTCAGCTACTTGCTGAACTCAGCTATACATTTGTATCCAAAATGATAAGTGATACTGCTGGATCCAAAGCAAAACCTTACTTTTCATTCATATTTTCATTGTTCATGTTTGTCTTATTTTGCAACATGTTTGGAATGATTCCTTATGCATTTACTGTAACAAGCCATATCATTGTTACTTTTGTTCTCGCAGCTTTTATTTTTTTTGGAGTTACTATAATTGGTTTTATTAAACATGGATTTGGATACTTAAAACTATTTGTACCAAGTGGAGTTCCGATTGTTCTTTTGCCATTAATAGTAGTTATTGAAGTTATTTCTTATTTAAGTAGACCTGTAAGTTTATCAGTTAGATTGTTTGCAAATATGATGGCAGGTCACACTATGATGAAAGTATTCGGAGGCTTTGTGATTAGCCTTGGAATAGTCGGCGGATGGTTGCCGCTTGGCTTTTCGGTAGCTTTAACAGGTTTGGAGATATTAGTTGCTTTTCTACAAGCTTATGTTTTTGCAATATTAACCTGCATCTATTTAAATGATGCATTAAATTTACACCATTAACAATTTAAAGGAGGATATAATGGAACTTGAAGCAGCAAAAATGATCGGAGCAGGACTTGCGGCAATAGCGTTAGCAGGTGCTGGAGTAGGAATAGGTATTATATTTGGCAATTACCTTTCGGGCGCAATGAGAAACCCATCAGCAGCTCAAAAACAGTTTCCAAACTTACTATTAGGTTTTGCTTTAGCAGAAGCTACTGGTCTATTTGGTTTGGTTGTTGCGTTAATAATTTTATTCGCATTTTAATTAATGTTTTTAAGATTTTCTCAAATACTATTAATTTACTTTCTATTATTTTCTTACGTAGAAAGTGCTGAAAGTGGAGGAATGCCACAACTTAACCCTGAGTTTTGGTTTTCACAAATCTTTTGGTTAATTATTACTTTTGGAATAATGTTTGCATTATTATCAAAATTAGTTTTACCAAAAATAAGTGAAAACCTTGAGGTAAGAAAAGCTCAAATTCTTGAAAATATTGAAGCAGCTGAAAAACAGCGAGAAGAAAGCGATAAGAAATTAAAAGAATATGAAAAATTAATACTTAATAGTAAAAATGAAGCAAAAAATTACTTTAACAAAGCAAGAGAAGAAATATTAAAAAATGTAGATAAAAAAAAGGAAAATCTGGAAAAAGAAATCAATGAAGAAATAAATAAGGCAGAAAAAGAAATACTAGATTTAAAAAATAAATCTCCAGATAAAATTAGAAAAATTGCAGTAGAAACATCATCGGATCTAATTAAACAGTTAATAGGAGTTGAGGTAAATAATAGCAGTATTTCTGCAATTGTAGAGGACGTATCAAGAAAGACAAATTAATTTATGATAATAGATGCAACATTTTGGGTAGCTATTTCTTTTGTGCTTTTTATTGGATTGTTGGTTTATTTTAAAATCCCACAAAAAGTAAATGAAATGTTAAATCAGTTAATTTCAAATATAAAGAATGAAATTGATGAAAGTGAAAAACTTAGAAATGAAGCTAAGACTCTTTTAGATAGTTCACAAACAAAACTTGATAGTGCAAACAATGAGGCTGATAAAATAACTGATCAAGCAAAAAAAGATAGTGAAAAATTAGTAATTGAAATAAATGAAAAATTTCATAAATCGGCGGAGATCAAAAAAAAATTAGCTGAAATAAAAATAAATCAAATGAAGGATGCGGCTCTTAAAGAAATTAAAGATACTTCAATAAAAATAGCCGTGGATTCGGTTAAAAAAATAATTTCTACATCTGTAGATAAAAAAAAATTAGATACAATTTTTGAAAAAAATCTAGAAGAAACAAAATCTGAATTAAAAAAAATTAACTCTTAAATTATTTAAAGGTAGTATAATAGGCATTTTTTTATTGGTTTGGCGTCTTTAACCTTTGCGCATATATTGCTGGAATATTTTTTAGAAAAAAATGAAAAATAAAGAAATCAAAG
>CAZAGV010000002.1:0-40800 GCA_964484975.1 uncultured Candidatus Pelagibacter sp. | reverse complement strand
CAAAATCAAATATTTTATTATTAGGACCTACTGGATGTGGGAAGACTTTATTAGCTCAAACTTTAGCAAGAATTTTAGACGTGCCATTCACAATGGCTGACGCTACAACTTTAACCGAAGCAGGCTACGTTGGTGAAGATGTTGAAAATATTATTTTAAAACTTTTGCAAGCAGCCGATTATAATGTAGAGAAAGCACAGAGAGGCATTGTGTATATTGATGAGGTAGATAAGATAAGCAGAAAATCAGAAAATCCATCAATTACAAGAGATGTTTCAGGCGAGGGTGTGCAGCAAGCTCTCTTAAAAATAATGGAAGGTACAATTGCGAGTGTGCCTCCTCAAGGTGGAAGAAAACACCCGCAACAAGAATTTCTACAAGTTGATACAACAAATATATTGTTTATTTGTGGCGGTGCTTTTGCAGGTCTAGACAAAATTATTTCTCAAAGAGATAAAGGTTCATCAATTGGATTTGGAGCAGAAGTTAAAAGCGTTGCTGATAAAAAAATAGGAGAATGGATGAAAGGCCTTGAACCAGAAGATTTATTAAAATATGGCTTAATACCAGAATTTATTGGCAGACTCCCAATAAACGCAACTCTAGAAGATTTAGATGAGAAATCTTTAATTAAAATATTGGTTGAACCAAAAAATTCACTAATCAAACAATATAAAGAATTATTTAAATTAGAAGGAGTTAAATTAACATTTAAGGAAACAGCAATTAAAGAAATTGCTCAAAAAGCAATTAAGAAAAAAACTGGAGCAAGAGGATTAAGGTCAATTTTAGAAAATATTCTTTTAAAAACCATGTTTGACTTACCTGGCCAAGAAAATGTAGAAGAAATTATTATTGATGCAGGTGCGGCCAAAGGTCAAAACGATCCACTAATAATCTACTCTAAGGAAGCTAAATCCAAGACAGAAAAAACGTCTGCAGCTTAAATAAGGTTAATAAGCGATAATTTTCTATTGCAAAATTCAATATAATATCCATATTTAGACAATGGAAGTTAAACATACATCTCCACTTTTGCCACTCAGAGACATTGTCGTGTTTCCGAGCATGGTTATACCTTTGTTTGTTGGAAGAGATAAATCCATCACTGCACTAAATGAAGTGATGAAAAATAATAAAAAAATTATTCTAGTAACACAAAAAAATTCAGAAGTAGATGATCCAAAAAAAACAGATGTATTTATGTATGGATGTGAAAGTTCAATACTGCAACTTCTTAAATTACCTGATGGCACAGTAAAAGTTTTAGCCGAAGGTACAAAAAGAGTTAAAATAATGGATTTTAAAGATGATGAAAAATTTATTACATGTTCTTATGAATATAATAACGATTTAATTTCAACCGACGAAGACCTGATGCCGCTAGCAATTACAGCAGTAAGAAGATTAGAAAAACTTACATCTATAAATAAGAAAATATCATCAGAAACAATTTCAAATATTAAAGAATTAAAAGATCCTTCTAAAATAGCAGATAATATAGCTTCACATTTAAACACCACAATTTCTGAAAGACAGCAACTATTTGAAACAGTAGATGTTAAAAAAAGATTAAACGCTGTTATTAAAATAATGGAAAATGAAACTAGTATTATTGGTGTTGAGAAAAAAATTAGAGGTAGAGTTAAAACTCAGATGGAAAAAACTCAAAGAGAATATTATTTAAACGAACAATTAAAGGCTATTCAAAAGGAATTAGGTGAAATTGAAGATGGAAAAGATGAAACTTCAAATTTAAATAAAGCTATTCAAAAAGCCAAAATGCCTAAAGAAGTTCAAAAAAAATGTTTGTCAGAACTTAAAAAATTAAAAAATATGAGTCCAATGTCCGCTGAAGCTACTGTAGTTAGAAACTATCTTGATTGGATGATTGATATACCTTGGTTTAAAAAAGATAAAGTAGATATTGATTTAAATAAAGCTCTAAAACAATTAGATGAAGATCACTATGGTTTAGAAAAAGTTAAAGAAAGAATTATCGAATTTTTAGCTGTACAAAAAAGAATGGATAAAATAAAAGGTCCAATTTTATGCTTGATTGGTCCGCCAGGTGTTGGAAAAACATCTCTAGGCAAATCAATTGCAAAAGCTACCAATAGACAATTTGTAAGAATGTCACTAGGCGGTGTTAGAGATGAAGCTGAAATAAGAGGACATAGAAGAACTTATATTGGTTCTTTGCCAGGTAAAATTATTCAAATGATGAAAAAAGCTGGATCAAAAAATCCACTTATTCTTCTTGATGAAATTGATAAAGTTGGAAATGATTATAGAGGTGATCCATCATCAGCATTACTTGAAGCTCTAGATCCTGAACAAAACACAACATTTAACGATCACTATCTTGAAGTTGATTACGATCTTTCAGATGTAATGTTTGTTACTACTGCTAATACTTTGAATATATTACCTCCTTTATTAGACAGAATGGAAGTAATAAGAATACCTGGCTATACAGAAGATGAAAAAATAAGCATCGCAAATAAATACTTGCTACCAAAACAAATAAAAGAAAATGGTGTTAAAAAAGAAGAATTAGAACTTGTTGATGGGACAATTAAAGAAATAATAAGAAGCTACACAAGAGAGTCTGGTGTGAGAAATTTAGAAAGAGAAATATCAAAAGTTGCAAGAAAAGTAGTTAAAAAAGTAGTTAGCGGTGAAGAAAAAAAAGTAATAGTAAACGATGTAAATGTTCATGACTTTTTAGGAGTCAAAAAATTCAAATATGGTGAAGTAGAATCAGAAGACAAGGTTGGAATAGTCACTGGTTTAGCGTGGACAGAATTTGGTGGAGAAATTCTTAAAATAGAAACTGTTCATATGCCTGGCAAAGGAAGAATGCAGATTACTGGAAAATTAGGTGATGTTATGCAAGAGTCAGTTAAAGCTGCAAAATCTTTTGTTAGGTCAAAAAGCTTAGAATATGGAATTATACCTCCAATTTTTGAAAAGAAAGATTTTCATATACATGTACCCGAAGGCGCTACTCCGAAAGATGGTCCGTCTGCTGGGATAGCTATGGTTACATCCATTGTTTCTTCAATAACAAATAACCCCGTACACAAACATATTGCTATGACTGGTGAAGTAACTATTACAGGTCAAGTTCTACCTATTGGAGGTTTAAAAGAAAAATTGTTAGCCGCACATAGAGCTGGAATAAAACAAGTTATTATTCCTAAAGAAAATGAAAAAGATCTTGTAGATATTCCAAAAAAAGTTCGTGAAGATATTAAAATTACTGGAGTTGAAAACGTCGACGAAGTATTAAAAATTGCTCTTAAAAAAGAATTAAAAAGAGTTGAATGGACTGAAGTAGAAAACATTTCAAAAACTGACAAAGAACAAAAATCACAAGCTAGCATTCAGTAATTAACAATTTACATTAACTCTACCTTGATGTATTAGTAGCGTGTTTTTGGGCGGTTAGCTCAGTTGGTAGAGCATCTCGTTTACACCGAGGGGGTCAAAGGTTCGAGTCCTTTACTGCCCACCAAAATTCGGGGGTGTAGCTCAGTTGGTTAGAGCGATCGCCTGTCACGCGATAGGTCGAGGGTTCGAGTCCCTTCACTCCCGCCATCAATTTGATAAATTTTATTATTTGTTTAAAATAACCAACAAAATGTGACCTTAACTCCACTTTCATTTAGTTCAAAAGATTATATATAGAATGTGATGCTTGCGAATTTTTTAAAAGATTATTTTTCAATAATTGTTTTTTTAATAATTGCTTTGGGGTTAAGTTTTGCGTTTATTATTATCAATTTTGCTTTATCTCCAAAAAATCCTGATCCTGAAAAACTTTCTTCTTATGAATGTGGATTTGAGCCTTTCAATGATTCAAGAATGGAATTTGATGTAAGATTTTATTTAGTAGCAATTTTATTTATTATTTTTGATTTAGAGATAGCGTTTTTATTTCCTTGGGCAATTTCGTTAGGCAAAATTGGATTCTTAGGCTTTATATCAATGATGATATTTCTGTTTATTTTAACAGTGGGTTTTGTTTATGAATGGAAAAAAGGTGCATTAGATTGGGAATAAAATATGATTATTTCAGAAAAAGACAATCAAGTACCCGAAGAGTTTAAAAAACTTGCAAAAGATTTTAGTGACAATGGATTTATAACAACATCTTTTGATAATCTAGTTAATTGGGCACGCGCAGGATCATTGCACTGGATGACATTCGGTCTTGCTTGTTGCGCGGTTGAAATGATGCACACATCTATGCCAAGATATGATTTAGAAAGATTTGGTGCAGCTCCAAGAGGTTCCCCAAGACAATCAGACGTAATGATTGTAGCTGGCACTTTAACAAACAAAATGGCTCCCGCCCTAAGAAAAGTTTATGATCAAATGCCCGAGCCAAAATATGTAATTTCTATGGGAAGCTGTGCCAATGGTGGAGGTTATTATCACTATTCCTATTCTGTAGTTAGAGGGTGTGATCGAATTGTACCTGTTGACATATATGTACCTGGTTGTCCTCCTTCAGCAGAAGCGCTTCTTTATGGAATATTACAGCTCCAAAAAAAAATAAGAAATAAAGGTTCTTTAGAAAGATAAAACTATGAAAAATTTATCTGATTTGGAAAAAAAAATTAATTCTGAACTTGCAACAAAAGTTAAAAGCACAAAAATTAATCACAAACATACTTATATCAATATTGAAAATGAAAATTTATTAGAAGTAGTTTTGTTTTTGAAAAATAATAATGAAACTAAATTTAAACAATTAATTGACATAACAGCAGTTGATTATCCAGAAAATGAAAGACGTTTTAAACTTGTTTATTTGTTTCTAAGTCATGAATTTAATTCAAGAATTCTTATAGATTTTTTTATTAATGAAAATGAAATTGTGACATCATTAACATCAGTATTTCCTTCAGCAAATTGGATGGAAAGAGAAGTTTTTGATATGTATGGTATAAAATTTAAAGATCATCCAGATTTAAGAAGAATTTTAACTGATTATGGTTTTAAAGGACATCCTTTAAGAAAAGACTTTCCTTTGACAGGCCATAATGAAGTCAGATATAGCGAGGATGATAAAAAAGTTATCTACGAACCAGTAAAACTAGAGCAAAATTATAGAAATTTTGATTATGAAAGCCCATGGGAAGGAACTGAATATATAAAAAATCAAACTAAAAAATAATGACTAAAGAAAAAAAAACATTAAATTTAAATTTTGGACCACAACACCCTGCAGCACACGGCGTATTGAGACTTATTTTAGAATTAGATGGTGAAGTGGTTGAGCATGCTGATCCTCATATTGGATTGCTACACAGAGGCACAGAAAAGTTAATTGAAAATAAAACTTACCTTCAAGCATTACCTTATTTTGACAGACTTGATTATGTTGCTCCAATGAATCAAGAACATGCATTTGCGCTAGCAGTTGAAAAAATTCTAAATATTGAAGTTCCTATTAGAGCTCAATTTATAAGAGTGATGTTTTGTGAAATTGGAAGAATATTAAGTCATATTTTAAATATAACTACCCAGGCACTTGATGTTGGTGCATTAACGCCTTCACTATGGGGTTTTGAAGAAAGAGAAACTTTAATGACTTTTTATGAGAGGGTTTCTGGTTCAAGACTACATGCAAATTATTTTAGAACTGGTGGAGTCCATCAAGATTTACCCAGAGGATTAAGCGATGATATCGCAAAATTTTGTCAAAACTTTCCGAAAGTTATTAACGATTTAGAAACTCTTTTAACTGATAATAGAATATTCAAACAAAGAAATGTTGATATAGGAATTGTTTCAAAACAAGACGCTTTAGATTATTCTTTTTCTGGTGTAATGCTGAGAGGATCAGGAATTCCATGGGATCTAAGAAAATCTCAACCTTACGAATGTTATGATCAACTCGATTTTAAAATACCTATTGGCAAAAATGGTGACTGCTATGACAGATATTTATGTCGTATTGAAGAGATGAAAGAAAGTGTAGATATTATAAACCAATGCTTAGTAAAAATGCCAATTGGTCCTGTAAAATCACTAGATGGAAAAATAAGCCCTCCACCAAAAAAGGAACTTAAAGAATCTATGGAAGCTTTAATTCATCATTTTAAATTGTTCACAGAGGGCTATAGAGTTAAGAAAGATGAAATATATGTTGCTGTCGAAGCTCCAAAAGGTGAATTTGGTGTTTATTTGATTTCAGATGGATCAAGTAAACCTTATAAATGTAAAATAAGAGCACCAGGATTTTCACATCTTCAAGCAATGGATTATTTGATTAAGGGTCATATGCTAGCAGATGTTCCAGCTGTTCTGGGTTCAATGGATGTAGTTTTTGGAGAAATAGATAGATGAGTCTAAAAAAAATATCTAAAGAGCAACCATCTAATTTTGAATTTAACAAAAAAAATTTAGAAGAAGCGAATAAAATAATAAAAAACTACCCGGAAGGAAAACAACAAAGTGCAGTTATGCCTTTACTTTACTTGGCTCAAAAACAAAATGATAATTGGATACCTTTAGTTGCAATGAAGTATATTGGTAAATTTCTTAGTATGCCATACATCAAAGTTTATGAAGTAGCTACATTTTATACAATGTTTAATTTATCACCAGTTGGAAAATATTTTTTTCAAATTTGTACAACTACACCATGCATGATTAGAGGTGCTTACGACATAGTAAATACATGTAAAGAAAAAATATCAGACAAAGAAAATCAACTTTCAAAAGATAAAACTTGTTCATGGATTGAAGTAGAATGTCTTGGTGCCTGTATAAATGCACCTATGATGCAAATTAATGATGATTATTATGAAGATCTAGATAAAGAGAAAACGGAAAAAATAATAAACCAAATTCAAAATGGGGAGAAACCAATACCTGGCTCTTATAGAGGAAGAAAAAACTCTGAACCAGAAAATAACAGAAAAACATTATTAAATATAAAGAATGCTTAAAGACGAAGATAGAATTTTTACAAATTTGTACAATGACTTAGGTCCAGATATTTTATCTGCTCAAAAAAGAGGAGACTGGCAAAATACTAATGAAATTGTTAAAAAAGGAAAAGAATGGATAATTAATGAAATAAAATCTTCTGAACTTAGAGGAAGGGGTGGAGCAGGATTTCCAACTGGTCTTAAATGGTCATTCGCTCCAAAGGAAGTTGGTTCAAGACCACACTATCTTGTTATTAATGCAGACGAATCTGAACCTGGAACTTGTAAAGATAGAGATATTTTAAGATTTGAACCTCATAAATTAATAGAAGGTTGTCTGCTAGCTGCATACGCAGTTAATGCAAAGAAATGTTATATTTATATAAGAGGAGAATATTTTAACGAAGGTAATAAGCTTCAAGAAGCGATAAATGAAGCTTATGAAAAGAATTTTATTGGTTTAAATGCTTGTGATAGTGGGTGGGATTTTGACATTTATATACATTACGGCGCAGGTGCTTACATTTGTGGTGAAGAAACAGCTTTATTAGAAAGTCTTGAAGGAAAAAAAGGCCAACCCAGGCTGAAACCTCCTTTTCCAGCTTTAATAGGTCTTTACGGTTGCCCAACAATTATAAATAATGTTGAAACAATCGCAGTAGTCCCAACTATTTTGAGAAGAGGTGCAAAGTGGTTTGCAAGTATTGGCAAACCAAAAAATACAGGAACAAAAATTTATTGTGTTTCAGGAAATGTAAATAATCCATGTAATGTCGAAGAGGAAATGGGAATTTCATTGAAAGATTTAATTGAAAAACATGCTGGAGGTGTAATTGGTGGATGGGATAACCTCAAAGCAGTAATACCAGGTGGCTCTTCTATGCCTCTACTACCCAAAAATGTTTGTGAAACAATTAAGATGGACTTTGATTCATTGATTGAACAAAAAAGCGGATTAGGTACTGCAGGCATTGTGGTTATAAATAAAGACCAAGATATAATTAAATGCATGGCTAGAATTTCAAGATTCTATAAACATGAAAGTTGTGGTCAATGTACACCATGCAGAGAGGGATCTGGATGGATGTGGAGAATGCTAGAGAGAATGGCTAAAGGTGAAGCTTCAAGAGATGAAGTTGATATGCTGATGGATGTAACTAAACAAATAGAGGGACATACGATTTGTGCATTTGGAGAAGGAGCAGCATGGCCAGTACAAGGTTTACTTAGACATTTTAAAAAAGAAGTAGCAAAAAGAAATAATTTTAATCCACTAGTTAATACAAACAAAAATATTCCCTATTTAGTGGATCAGCACTTATTGGAAAAATAATGATTAAATTAAAAGTAAACGATATAGATCTAGAAGTTGAAGAAGGCTTAACTGTACTTCAAGCATGTGAAAAAGCAGGAGCAGAAATTCCTAGATTCTGCTATCACGAAAAACTTTCAATAGCAGGAAATTGTAGAATGTGTTTAGTTGAAATTGAAAAATCACCTAAACCAGTTGCTTCATGTGCGATGCCAGTATCTGAAGGGATGAACATTAAAACAAATACAGAAAAAGTAGAGAAAGCAAGAAAAGGAGTTATGGAATTTTTACTTGCCAATCATCCTTTAGACTGTCCTGTTTGCGATCAAGGTGGTGAATGTGATTTACAAGATCAATCAATGTTTTATGGAATAGACAAAACTAGATACAAAGAAAATAAAAGAGAAGTACCAGATAAATACATGGGTCCTTTAATTAAAACACAAATGACCAGATGTATTCATTGTACAAGATGTATTAGATTTGCTACAGAAATTGCAGGTGTTCCAGAACTCGGTGCTATTGGTAGAGGTGAGAATATGCAAATTACAACATATTTGGAAAAGTCAATGGAATCAGAACTTTCTGCTAATGTTATTGATTTATGTCCGGTTGGTGCCTTAACATCAAAACCTTATGTATTTGAAGCAAGACCATGGGAACTAAAGAAGACTGAAACTATTGATATAATGGATGCTGTGGGATCTAGTATTAGAGTTGATACATACGGATGGGAAGTAAAAAGAGTTTTACCAAGAATAAATGAAGATATTAATGAAGAATGGATATCTGACAAAACTAGATATGCATGTGATGGAATTAAAAATCAAAGAATAGACACACCTTATCTAAAAAATAAAAATGGTTTTGAAAAAATATCTTGGCACGAAGCTAATAAAATAATTGTTAAAAAAATAAAAGAAACTTCATCAGATAAAATTGCTGGATTTACAGGAGACCTTACCAATATGGAAACTTTATATGTTGTAAAAGAGTTTTTTAACAAAACTATAAAGTCTAAATATTTAGATTCTAGAGTTGATAATTCTTATGTAAATATAAATAATAAAAAAAATTATATTTTTAATTCAACAATTAATGGAATTGAAGATTCTGACTTAATTGTTCTTATAGGAGCAAATCCGAGATATGAAGCAACAATTTTAAATTCAAGAATAAGAAAAAGTTATCTAAAAAATAAGTTCGATGTTTATTCAATTGGAGATGTTGGCGATTTAACTTATCCATATAAAGTTCTTTCAAATGAAACAAAAACTATCAAAGATATAACTGAAGGAAAACATGACCTGTGTTCAATAATTAAAAATTCGAAAAAGCCATTAATAATTATTGGTCAAACAGCATTAAATTTAAAATCTGGAAAATATATATTTGAAGAAATAAAAAAATATTTAATTTCAATAAATAAAATTACTAATGAATGGAACTCTTTAAATGTACTATCAAAGGATGCATCGACGGTAGGTTCCATTGATTTAAATATAATTAGTTCTGCAGATTCTAAAAATATAACTTTAACAAAGACTTTAAATAATGAATTTGAAATTTTACTATTAATTGGACAGGATAATCTTAAGTTTAAAAAGAAAAATGAATTTATTATATATATAGGAAGCCATGGTGATCACGGAGCCGAGTGTGCAGATATTATTTTACCTGGTTCTACATATACAGAACAAGATGGACATTTTACAAATTTAGAAGGAAATATTCAAAAAGCATACAAAGCTTCTTATCCACCTGGTGATGCCAAAGAGGATTGGGAAATTATCAATAATTTATCTGAATTGTTAAAAAGAAAAAAAATATTTAGTAACAAAGATGAATTAATAGATAGCATGATTAATTTTATAAATTTAAAAATAGAAAGTAATAAAAATGATACTGTAGATTCTGATTTTTTAAATGAAAAAATTATCGTGGATAATTCTGATTATTACTTTTCTAATGTTATAGCTAGAGCTTCAAAAACAATGACTGACTGTCATAATGAAAAAATAAAACTTAAAAACACTGGAACTGATGGATAATGATTGAATATTTAAATATTTTATTTGATGAAGTTTACAAAATTCTTTTTTTATTAATTCCAGTTTTAGTTTCTGTAGCAATGATTGTATGGCTTGATAGAAGAGTTTGGGCTTTTGTTCAAAAGAGAAGAGGTCCAAACGTAGTTGGTCCTTTTGGTCTATTTCAATCTTTAGCTGACGCTTTAAAGTATGTTTTTAAAGAGATCATAATTCCTGCTAGTGCCAATAAAATTATTTTTATTTTAGCTCCAATTGTAACAATGACATTAGCCTTAATCTCATGGGCAGTTATACCTTTTAGTGAAGACTTTGTGTTAGCAGATATAAATGTTGGAATTTTATATCTTTTTGCAGTTTCATCACTAGGTGTTTATGGAATAATTATGGGCGGCTGGGCATCTAACTCTAAATACCCATTTTTAGGAGCAATTAGATCTGCTGCACAAATGGTTTCATACGAAGTCTCTATTGGAATAATAATAATAAATGTATTGCTATGCGTTGGATCTTTAAATTTAACAGACATTGTCTTAGCTCAAGAAAAATTATGGTTTATAATTCCATTATTTCCCATGTTTGTTATTTTTTTTATATCAGCTCTTGCTGAAACTAATAGGCCGCCATTTGATTTGCCTGAGGCAGAAGCTGAATTAGTAGCAGGTTATCAAACAGAGTATTCTGGAATGATGTATGCAATGTTTTGGTTAGGCGAATATGCAAATATACTATTAATGTGCAGTATGGGTTCTATTTTGTTTTTAGGTGGATGGTTATCCCCAATTGATGTTTATCCTTTTTCACTTATACCCGCACCATTATGGTTGATACTCAAAATATTGTTATTATTTATTCTTTTTTCTTTAGTTAAAGCAATTGTACCAAGATACAGGTACGATCAATTAATGAAATTAGGCTGGAAAATTTTTCTACCTTTCTCATTAATATGGGTAGTTTTAACAGCGAGTTATTTATTCTATTTCAACCTATTACCATCTAATTAATTATGAAAATATCTAGATTCATTAAAACAATTTTATTAGCTGATTTCATTACTGGTTTGTTAATTGCCATTAAACAATCTTTTAAGACAAAAAAAACTTTAAATTATCCATTTGAAAAAGGAAAAATTAGCCCAAGGTTTCGTGGTGAGCATGCTCTAAGAAGATATCCAAATGGCGAAGAAAGATGTATTGCATGTAAATTATGTGAAGCAGTTTGTCCTGCTCAAGCTATTACAATTGAATCAAATGAAAGAGAAGATGGTAGTAGAAAAACTACAAGATATGACATTGACATGCTAAAATGTATTTATTGTGGATTGTGTGAAGAGTCCTGCCCTGTGGACGCAATTGTTCAAGGGCCTAATTTTGAATTTTCAACAGAAACAAGAGAAGAACTTTATTACAACAAGCAAAAGTTGCTAGACAATGGAGATAGATGGGAAAGTTTATTAGCTGCAAATATTAAAGCAGACAATCCTTACAGATAATTATGATAATTCATTCTATATTTTTTTATTTTTTTTCTATAATTGCAATATTTTCTGCAATCATGGTTATTGTTTCAAGAAATACAGTTCATTCAGTTTTTTTTTTAATATTAGATTTCATAACAATTTCGTGTCTTTTTATAATGATAGGAGCAGAATTTATAGGAATGATGATGTTAATAGTTTATGTGGGCGCTGTTGCAGTTTTATTTTTGTTCGTAGTAATGATGCTTAATGTTTCTCAACAAAAAAATGAGTGGTTAAGTGGAAAAAAAAATTCAAATCATATTCCAGTGGGTTTGTTGATCAGTGTAGTTATATTTTTTGAACTTATTATTGTTGCTGGAGGTTGGAAATACAAACCAGAATTATTGAAAAATTTTTCTTCAATTGATATTGATTTAAGCACTACAAATACGCATGCAATAGGTGAAGTATTGTACACTGACTACATTCATCTTTTCCAATTAAGCGGAATGATCCTTTTAGTAGCTATGATAGGCGCTATTGTCCTGACTTTCAGGAAAAGAGATGGAATTAAACGTCAAAGTTATTTTAAACAAATATCGAGAGAACCTAAAGAAGGTGTTGAACTAACAGAGCCAAAGAATAACGAAGGAGTGAAAATAGATGCTTGAAATTACATTAGGTCATTATCTGATTCTTTCAGCCACTATTTTTACTATTGGAATTGTTGGAATATTTTTAAACAGAAAAAATATTATAGTAATTTTAATGAGTATCGAGTTAATACTTCTTGCCGTTAATATTAATTTAGTTTCTTTTTCAATTTATTTAAATGATTTAACTGGTCAGATATTTACTATATTTATTTTAACAGTAGCAGCAGCTGAAGCCGCTATAGGTTTGGCCATAATTGTAATCTACTACAGAAATTCTGGAACAATCAGCGTCCAGGAAATTAATAAATTAAAAGGTTAAAATGGAATTTGAATATTTAATTATTTTTTTACCTTTAATAGGTTCTATAATTTCGGGTTTTTTTGGAAAGTTTCTAGGTTCAAGAAATTCAGAAATTTTAACTAGTTTATTTGTTTCAATTTCTTCAATTCTTTCATTTTTAATTTTTTATAATGTATTTAATGAGGGCTATACAAATAATCTAGATATATTTACTTGGATAAACTCAGGAACATTCAATGTTAACTGGTCTATCAAGATAGATGCTCTTTCATCAGTAATGTTAGTTGTTGTAACATTAGTTTCTTCAATAGTTCACATATACTCAATAGGATATATGTCACACGATCCACATAAACAACGATTCATGTCTTATTTGTCATTATTTACATTTTCAATGTTAATGCTTGTAACTTCAGACAATTTTTTACAATTGTTTTTTGGATGGGAAGGTGTTGGTCTATGTTCGTATTTTTTAATAGGTTTTTGGTTTAAAAAAGAAAGTGCAAATGCAGCTGCTATAAAAGCATTTGTTGTCAATAGAGTAGGTGACTTTGGATTTGCACTGGGAATATTTTTAATATTTTACTTATTTGGAACAGTTAATTATACGGAAGTATTTGAATTAATACCTCAATCATTAGAAAAAAATTTGTCATTTTTAGGAATAACCTTTAATGCCATTAATTTAATTTGCATTCTTTTATTTGTAGGAGCAATGGGAAAATCTGCACAAATATTTTTACATACTTGGCTGCCTGATGCAATGGAAGGCCCTACACCTGTATCTGCATTGATTCATGCCGCAACAATGGTTACCGCTGGTGTTTTTTTGGTTGTTAGATGCTCACCAATTTATGAATACTCACCGCTTGCTTTAAATATTATTACAATAGTTGGTATGTCCACAGCTTTTTTTGCTGCAACTGTAGCTTTGGCTCAAGATGATATTAAAAAAATAATAGCCTATTCTACTTGTAGCCAATTAGGATATATGTTTTTTGCAGCTGGCGTGGGTGCTTATAATGTTGCTATGTTTCATTTATTTACTCATGCTTTTTTTAAAGCGTTATTATTTTTAGGATCTGGTTCAGTAATCCATTCATTTAAAGATGAACAAAATATCAATTTAATGGGGGGAGTTTGGAAAAAACTTCCTTATACATGGGCATTAATGATAATAGGAACTCTTGCATTAACTGGTTTTCCATTTTTATCGGGCTTTTATTCTAAAGATGCAATTATAGAATTTGCTTATTTAAAGGGTAATACAGCTGGTTACTTTGCTGCAGCGATAGGAATATTTACAGCTATATTAACTTCAATTTATTCTTGGAGACTATTGTTCAAAACTTTTCATGGGAACTATAATAATAAAAAATTAAAGATATCTAGTATGCACGAGTCACCAATGGTTATGATAATTCCGTTAATAATTTTAGCAATTGGGGCTATTTTTTCTGGATTTTTATTTAAAGATTTATTTATTGGAATTGAATCCTCAACTATTTTTTGGAAAAATTCAATTTTCTTTTTGGAACCTTTGAGCCAGGATCATCCACCGTCATGGTTTATACTTTTAACTCCAATATTAGTAATTTTATCTATACCTATAGCTTATTATATTTTTATTAAAAATATTAAAATTACAAATGATATAGTTAATGGAAACTTGCCTTTATATAATTTTCTGAAAAACAAATGGTATTTCGATGAATTATATGACTATTTATTTGTAAATCCTTCTAAAAAAATGGGCCTATATTTTTGGAAAAAAATAGATTTAAGATTTATTGATAGATTTGGTCCTGATGGTATTTCTGCTTTAATTAAAAACATTTCGTTAATGGCAGTAAAATTTCAAAATGGATTTATATATCATTATGCATTTGTAATGCTTTTAGGTTTTTCTGCTTTGTTAACTTTTTTAATACTTAAATAATGGACTTCCCTATTTTATCATCGCTAATTTTATTGCCACTATTAGGTTCTCTATTTATATTTTTTTCAAAATCTAAATCAAACACTCATCTTACAAGTAGATATTTAGCACTTTTTGTTTCTTTTGCTAACTTTATCTTATCATTATATCTTTGGCATTTATTTGATCCATCTACTTACGAGTTTCAATTTTTAGAAGAACGATCTTGGATTAAAGGATTTATAAACTATAAAGTTGGCATTGATGGTATTTCAATTCTATTTATAATACTAACTACTTTTATTACTCCTTTATGCATTATCTCTGTAAATAATACTATTAAAAATAAGTTAAAGGATTTTCTTATTGCAATACTTGTAATGGAATCATTAATGATAGGAGTATTTTGTTCATTAGACTTAGTTGTATTTTATCTTTTTTTTGAAGGCGGCTTAATTCCAATGTTTTTAATAATTGGTATATGGGGAGGTGAAAGAAGGGTTTATTCTGCATTTAAGTTTTTTCTTTATACACTTCTTGGATCTGTTCTTATGTTGATTGCAATTATTTCAATATATTGGATTACTGGAACTACCGATGTGACTTATCTTTATAATATTGGTATAGATGAGAAGTACCAATATTTGTTATGGCTAGCATTTTTCAGTTCATTTGCTGTAAAAACTCCAATGTGGCCTGTTCATACTTGGCTACCAGATGCGCACGTTGAAGCACCAACAGCTGGATCTGTTCTATTAGCTGCAATTTTATTAAAAATGGCTGGATACGGATTTATAAGATTTTCTGTTGGACTTTTCCCTATAGCTTCAGAGTATTTTGTTCCTTTAATTTATTTTTTAAGCTTAGTTGCAATAATCTATACTTCATTTGTTGCATTGATGCAGGAAGATATGAAAAAATTAATTGCATATTCTTCAGTAGCTCATATGGGATTTGTAACCTTAGGAATATTTACATTCACGCAACAAGGATTAGAAGGAAGTATATTTCAAATGATTAGTCATGGATTAGTTTCAGCCGCACTTTTTTTATCCGTTGGTGTAATTTATGAGAGAATGCATACCAGGTTAATAGATAATTATGGGGGACTGGTTTCTGTAATGCCCAAATATTCTATAGTTTTAATGGTATTCACTCTTGGTGCAATTGGTCTTCCGGGTACAAGTGGTTTTATAGGTGAATTTTTAATTTTAGTTGGAGCTTTTAAAAAAAGCTTTTTAGTAGCTGCTATAGCAAGTTTAGGAGTGATTTTAGCCGCTGCATATATGTTATGGCTTTATAAAAGAATTATATTTGGTGAAATTTTGAAAAATGAACTAAAAAAAATGGTAGATTTAAATAAATCTGAAATTTTTATTCTTTCTTCGCTTGTTTTTGCAATTATATTTTTTGGTTTTTATCCAGAACCATTATTAAGCACAATTGAAATTTCTATAGAAAATTTAATAGAAGTCTATAACGATAATTTAAATTCAAACTTGGTAAAAAATTAAATGATTAATTTAAATTTTATTTATTCTGAATTTTTTCTTTGCTTATCAATCATGACTTTATTAATTATTGGAGTATTTAAAAAAAATAGCTCAAATTTAATTTATAATTTAAGCATTATATCATTATTCATTTGTTTAGTTTTGGTTTTTAATTTTCCTATAAATGAAAATGTAGAATTATTTAAAAATAGTTACAAAATTGATTATTTATCATCATTTATGAAGATATTAACAATTTTATCAGGAATTTTTGTATTACTTTCATCTAGTAAATATATTCAATTAATTAAGATAAACAAAATTGAATATCCAATCTTAGCTTTATCATCAATACTCGGCATGATGATAATGATTAGTTCAAATGATTTAATTTTATTTTACATAGGTTTAGAGTTACAATCATTAGCTTTATATGTTCTAGCTTCGTTTAATAGAGATAATATATTATCGTCCGAGTCTGGTTTAAAATATTTCGTTTTAAACGCATTATCTTCTGGCCTTCTTCTTTATGGCTGTACTTTAATATATGGTTTTTCTGGTTCGACTAATTTTAACTTTATAGCAGAAAATTTAGACCAAAGTAGTTATGTATTAACTTTTGGTATAATTTTTATTATTACTGGTTTAGCTTTTAAGATTTCAGCTGTTCCTTTTCATATGTGGGCACCAGATGTTTATGAAGGCTCACCCACATCAGTAACTATTTTTTTTGCAATATTACCTAAAATTGCTGCTTTAACAGTATTTATAAGATTTCTGTATGTACCGTTTTTAAATATTATAGATCAATGGCAAATTATAATCGTTTTTCTTTCAATAGCTTCCATGTTATTTGGGGCAATTGCTGCAATTGGACAAAAAAATCTTAAGAGACTAGTTGCATATAGTTCCATAGGTCATATGGGTTATGCTTTAGCTGGTTTATCAACAGGAACCAATCAAGGTATACAAAGTTCTATAACTTATATTTCAATTTATTTGTTTATGAATCTAGCATTTTTTGGGTGTCTTTTTATGTTAAGAAGAGACGATAAATATTTTGAAAATATTGAAGATCTATCAGGATTATCAAAAAATCATCCAATGTTATCATTTTCATTTCTAATCGTATTATTTTCATTGGCAGGCATACCTCCACTAGCTGGTTTTTTTGCTAAATTTTATATTTTTTCTGCAGTGATAGAGCAATCAATGTACTTCTTAGCTATAACTGGTTTGCTTTCAACTGTTATAGCTGCTTTTTATTATTTAAGATTAATAAAGATAATTTATTTTGACTCAGCAAAAGAAAAATACGAAAGCAATCATAATATTGGTCTAAAAATATCATTAGCTTTTTCATCAATATTTATTCTCTTTTATTTCATATATCCTAACCCTTTAATCGAAATAATAGAAAAAATAAATATTATTTAATGAATTTTAAAAAATTTTTTTATAAAAAAGTTAATAGCACAAATGATTTAGCAATTAAAAAAATTAAAACTGGTTTTAACAAAGGTATAATTATTGCCGATTTCCAAAAAAAGGGTAGAGGTCAATCTGGAAAAAAATGGTTATCATATAAAGGAAATTTATTTATGACTGTTTTTTTTGAAATTAAAAAAAATATAGGATTAAAAAAAATTACTACTTTAAACTGTAAAATAATTAAAAATTCATTAATTCAATATTTTAAAAAAAGTATAACTATAAAATATCCAAACGATTTATTAGTTAATAAAAAAAAAATTTGTGGAATACTTCAAGAAACGGTTTTTAATAAAAAGATAAAATTTATAGTAATTGGAATTGGAATTAATTTAATTAAAAACCCAAAGATAAAAAACTATCCAACCACTAATATTTTGAAAGAAACAGGTATTAAAGTTAAAAAACTGAATTTAATTAAAAATATAGAAAAAAACTATATTAAAAATTTAAAACTATTTGCATAAAAAATTGAATTGATTAAGAATATAAAATGTACGTTATTGGCGATATAGGTAATACCGAGGTTAAAATTTGTGTATATTCTACAAATAAAAAATTACTAAAAAAAATAATTTTAAAATCAAATTTAATAAACTCCAACTACCTTAATAAAAATTTATCTTTTATTATAAAAAAAAAAAAAATTATAAAAAAAGCTATTTTTAGCAGTGTTGTTCCAAAAATATTTGGATTAATAAAAATCTTTCTATTAAAAAATTTAAAATTAAAATGTTTTGAAATAAAACAGTTGAATATAAACAAGTTAATCAAAATTTTAGTTAATAGAAAACAAATAGGATCAGACAGACTTTGTAACGCAATTGGTGTTAATGACAAAAAAAATAATTATATTATTGTAGATTTTGGAACTGCCACAACTTTCGATGTCATTATTAAAAACAAATATTTAGGTGGCATTATTGCACCAGGCGTATCGCTTTCTCTTAATACTTTGATTTCAAAAGCTTCACTTATACCCTCATTAAAATTAAAAAAAGTTAAAAATATTTTAGGAAAAAACACTATATCTGCTGTAAGATCAGGTTTTTATTGGGGTTACATTGGGTTAGTAGAAAATATAATTGATAAAATTTCTAGGCAGACTAAAAAAAAATATAAAGTGATTTTTACAGGTGGTTATTCGCATTTATTTATAAAATCTATTAGACCGAAAGCTTTTATTGACAAAGACATAACTATCAAAGGCCTTTTAAAAATTACTAAATTATTATGAAAGAAGAATTAATATTTTGTCCACTAGGTGGATCTGGTGAAATTGGTATGAATATGAATTTGTATGCATATGGAAAACCTGGTTCACAAAAATGGATCATAGTTGATGTGGGTGTTACATTTGCAGATGATAGTTTGCCAGGAATTGATTTAATATATGCTGACCCAGGTTTTATTGTTGATAAAAAAGAAAATTTGTTAGGTATTGTTTTAACTCATGCACATGAAGATCATATTGGTGCAATAACTTATGTATGGGAAAAATTAAAATGCAAAATTTATGCAACTCCATTTACTGCAACTCTTATCAATGAAAAATTTAAAGAAAAAAAAATTGATATAATCCCTTATTTAAAAATTGTTAAACTAAATGGAATAATTAATCTTTATCCTTTTGAAATAGAGTTTGTAACTTTAACACACTCTATACTGGAACCAAATGGTTTAAAAATTAACACACCAGCCGGAACTATTTTTCATACTGGTGATTGGAAAGTCGATCCCAACCCTTTAGTAGGTAAAAAAGTTAATGAAGAAAAACTTAAAAAAATAGGAGATGCTGGAGTCCTTGCTATGATATGTGATTCAACAAATGTCTTTAGCATAGGAAGAGCTGGTTCTGAAGCAGATGTGAGAAAAAATATGCTTAATGTTATGTCACGTCAAAAAAAAAAAATTTTAGTAACTTCTTTTGCTTCTAATGTTGCTAGAATGGAAACCGTATTTTTTTGTGCAGAGAAAATTGGGCGGTATATATCTTTAGTTGGTAGATCGATGCAAAGAATATACAAAGCTGCTAGGCAATGTGGTTATCTTCAAAATGTGTTAGAACCTCTTGATTCTAGAGATGCTAAAAAATTAGCCCGAGATAAAATTGTTTATCTATGTACTGGTAGTCAAGGTGAGCCAATGGGTGCATTAAATAGAATTTCAAACTTTACACACCCAGATGTATTTATAGAAAAAGATGATACAGTTATTTTTTCATCAAAAATAATACCAGGCAATGTTAGAAAACATTATAACGTTCACAACAAACTGCTAAAAGATGGCATTAATGTAATTACAGAAGAAACAGAATTTGTTCATGTTTCTGGTCATCCAAATAGAGAAGATTTAAAGGACATGTATAAATGGATTAAACCCAAGTCCCTTATACCTGTTCATGGTGAACACAGACATATGAAAGAACAAATCAATTTTGCTCATGAAATGAAAATTCCACATCCAGTCCAAGTAGAAAACGGTGATATAGTCAAAATTTTTCCAGGCGATAAACCACATGTTTATGATAAAGCTCCAAGTGGTAGACTGTGTGTTGATGGAGAAATTTCAATAGAAGAAGATTCTGCATTTATTAAAGAAAGAAAAAATCTAGCTAATAACGGATATGTGCACTTAACTTTAATTATTTCCAACAAAGGAACATTGTGTAGCAAACCACTAGTAAATATTAGAGGTTTGCCAATTTTTGAAAAAGAAGAATTTTTTGATGGATTAGAAGAAGATATATTAAAGCTTATCAAAACATTTTCTTTAAAAAATACCAAACAAAATGAAAATTTAATTGATGGACTAAAAAAAACATGCAGAAAATATACAAAAGAAAAAACTGGAAAAAAGCCAATAACTAATATTAATGTGATAAGAATATAACAAATGCTCTTTTCAAAATCACTTATACCAATATTAAAAAATAATCCTTCTGAAGCAGTTATTAAGTCACATCAATTAATGCTTAGAGTGGGAATGATAAAACAATCATCAGCTGGCATATATTCATGGTTACCACTTGGATTTAAAGTAATGAAAAAAATAGAACAAATTGTTCGAGAGGAACAAAATAAAATCGGTGTTCAAGAAATTTTAATGCCTACTATCCAGTCTAGCGAAATCTGGAAAGAAAGTGGGAGATATGAAGATTATGGAGAGGAAATGTTGAGAATTAAAGATAGGCAAAATAGGGAAATGCTATATGGACCAACCAATGAAGAATTAATAACTGATATATTTAGAACAAGTATAAAATCTTATAAATCTTTGCCACAATTACTTTATCATATTCAATGGAAATTCAGAGATGAATTAAGACCCAGATTTGGAATAATGAGATGTAGAGAATTTTACATGAAAGATGCATACTCATTTGACTTAAATGATGAAGAAGCAAACTTTTCATATAATAAATTTTATCTTTCTTATTTGCGTACTTTTCAAAGATTAGATCTATCCGCAATACCTATGGCCGCTGATACAGGACCAATTGGAGGTAATTTATCCCATGAATTTATTATTCTAGCAGAAACTGGGGAAAGTGAAATTTATACTGATAAAAGAATATTTGATGTTAATAGCGACAAAACAAAGTTAGAAAAAAATTCATTAAATGAATTAAGAGAAAAATATGAAAAATTTTATGCTGTTACAGACGAAAAATTCAACAAAAATGAATTTGAAAAAAATGTTCCTGAAAAATTTAGATTACATACCAAAGGAATTGAAGTTGGACATATTTTTTATTTTGGAGATAAATATTCAAAACCCATGAATGCATCAGTTGATTATAAAGGAAAAAAAGAATTTGTTAAAATGGGCTCATATGGAGTCGGTGTATCTAGATTGGTTGGAGCAATAATAGAAGCTAAATATGATGAAAAAAATGAAATTATGAATTGGCCAATTTCTGTGTCCCCATATGAGTGTGCAGTTATTCCACTTATTAATAAGAATGATAATTCAAATTTAGAAAAAGCACTTAATATCTATAAATATTTAAATGAAAAAAAAATTGAAACTATTATTGATGATACCGATGAAAATTTTTCCTCAAAAATTAAAAAATTTAATTTAATTGGAATACCTTTTCAAATTATGATTGGTAAAAAATCTGAAGGTGATTTATTTGAATTTAACGAAATTGGTAAAAAAACAAAAAACTTATCTATTGAAGATATAGTTAAAATTATAATTAATAAAAAAAAATAAATTGATTTCACAATTAGAAAAAGAAATTACTCTAAGATACTTAAAAACTAGAAGAAAAGATGGATTTTTAAATGTAATTTCAATTTTTTCATTTATAGGAATTAGCCTAGGGGTTGCTGTTCTAATAATTGTAATGTCTGTAATGAATGGATTTAGAACGGAATTAGTCGATAAAATTGTAGGATTTAATCCTCATACAGTTATCAAGCCTTATGAAAAAACAATTGATGAAGATATATTTAATAATAAAGAGCTAAATGTTTTGTCTAAAGTATTTGTTTATAGCAATAGTGGCGAAGGTGTTCTTATCAACAAAGATTACACAAAAGGACTATTATTAAGAGGTTATTTACCTGATGATTTTAAAAAATTATCTATTGTAAAAAATACTAATTTTTTAGGTAATAAAAAATTAAATCCAAGTCATATATCGATTGGAAAAAAATTAAGTTTTAATTACGATATTAAAATTGGTGACAAATTATTAATAATGTCACCATCTGGTGTAGAAACAATAGTTGGAAATTTACCTAAACAAAAAACATATATTGTTGATTCCATATTTGATAGTGAAATTGCTGACTTTGATCAAAATGTTGCTTTTATTAATCTTAATGATTTGGAGATTTTTTTTGATTTAAAAAGTTCTAGTAGAAATTTAGAAATTTATTTAAAAAATCCAAAAAATATTGAAATTATTAAAAAAAAATTAGAAAAAATTTTTCAAGATTATTATGTTTACACATGGTCTGATTTGAATAAATCTTTATTCTCTGCTCTTAAAGTTGAAAGAAATGTTATGTTTATAATACTTTCGTTAATAATTATTGTGGCAGCTTTTAATATCATTTCTGGTTTAACTATTTTAGTTAATAACAAAACAAGAGAAATTGCTATACTTAAATCAATCGGAGTTTTGAATAAATCTATTTCAAAAATTTTTTTTATGGTTGGTTTTTTAATAGGATCATTAGCCACTTTATTTGGAACAATATTAGGTGTCTTATTTTCTTTATATATAGAAAACATTCGTGAATTTTTGAGTAATGTTTTTAATATTAATCTTTTTCCTGAAGAAATATATTTTCTTAGCAAAATGCCATCTGAAATTAATCCTAATTCAATTTTATTAATCTCAATTTGCTCAATAGCTATAACAATTATAGTTTCAATTTATCCAGCACTAAAAGCTTCACGCATGAATACAGCAAAAGCATTAAAATATGAGTAATTTAATTGAATTAAAAAATATTGTAAAAAATTATAACACTAAAAAAAAAATTAGAGTATTAAATAAAGTTAATTTTTCATTTAAGGCTGGAAAAATATATTCACTTATGGGACCATCTGGCTCTGGTAAATCAACACTTTTAAATTTGCTATCATTAATTGATGTTCCTAATTCTGGTATGTTAAAAATTTCCAACCATATAATCGATTATTCATGCAAATCCTATAATGATAGATTAAGAGCAAATAAAATTGGGATTATATACCAAGATAATAATTTATTATCTGATTTTACAACCATCGAAAATATTTATCTATCTAGATTATCAATAAATGAAAATAAAAATAAAGCCATAGAAGATGCAAAAAAATTAATAAAAAAATTAAAGTTAACGAATAGAGAAAATCATCTTGCTTCAGAACTTTCAGGTGGTGAAATGCAAAGAGTTGCTATAGCTAGAGCTCTAATTAATTCACCAGAAATAATACTTGCAGATGAGCCAACTGGCAGTTTAGATCTTAAAAATGCTAAAGAAGTTTTTAAAATTTTACTTAAATTAAAAAATAAAAATAGATTAATAATATTTGCAACTCATAATAGATTTTTTGCTAATATGGCAGATTGCAAAATTGAACTAATTAGTGGTAAAATAAAAAAAACCACTAATGCAAGAATCAAATAACAAAATATTTAATCATCTTAAAATTCACACGCAGTATTCTATATGTGAAGGCGCGATCAAAATTGAAGATTTAAAAAATTTTTGTAAAGATAATAAAATAAAATCAGTAGGTTTATCTGATACTTCAAATCTATGTGGTTCCCTCGAATTTTCTGAAAATCTATCAAAATCAGGAACTCAACCAATTATTGGTACACAAATATTATTTAATTTTAAAAATGAAGTTGGGTTATTACCTTTAATTGCCATGACTGAGACTGGTTATAAAAAAATAGTTGAATTATCTTCTAAATCTTACCTGAATAGCACCAAAACTCTAGAACCACAGTGTAAATTAGAAGATTTATTAGAAGAAACTGAAGGAGTTATTTTATTATCAGGTACTATTAATGGTTTAATAGGAAAATTATTTAATAAGGGAAAATTTTCTGAAATTGAGGAGATTTATAAATTAATTAAATATAATTACGGAGATAATTTTTACATCGAAATTCAAAGACACAATGATCAGAACGAGAAATCTTTTGAAAATTATAATCTAAATTTATCAAAAAAACTAAATTTACCAATAATCGCTACTCAAGAAATTTATTATTTAGATAAATCCATGCATGATGCACACGAAACTTTAATTTGTATAGGTCAAAAAACATATTTAAATGATAAAAATCGACTATCATTTTCAGACCAGCATTACTTTAAATCATCTGATGATATGAATAAATTATTTTTAGATTTGCCAGAAGCGCTAGAAAACAATTATAATTTACCTTTCAGGTGTAGCTTTAGACCAATTTCATCAAAGCCAATATTGCCAAATATAAGTTCAGAAAAAAGTGGTAATGCTGATCAAGCTTTGGCCTCTAATAGTGAAGAAGGTTTGATAAATAAATTTATAAATATTTTTAAAATTCCAAAGGAGAAAATTAAATCAAACTCACAATTCAATATATACAAAAAAAGATTAAATCACGAATTAAAAATTATTACTGAAATGAAATATGCTAGTTATTTTTTAATTGTTTCCGATTATATTAAATGGGCTAAAAATAATGATATTCCTGTTGGCCCTGGTAGAGGATCTGGAGCCGGCTCCTTAGTTGCATGGTGCTTGTCAATTACCGATTTAGATCCTATTGAATTTAATTTAATTTTCGAGAGATTTTTAAACCCTGATCGTATTTCGATGCCAGATTTTGATATTGATTTTTGTGAAGAAAAAAGAGATTTAGTGTTCGAATATTTAAGCAAGAAATATAAAGACAGTGTCGCTCATATAATAACTTTTGGTAAGTTAAAAGCACGGATGGTAATAAGAGATGTTGGTCGTGTAACAGGATTGCCATATGGTTTTGTTGATAGTATTTCAAAAATGATACCTTTTGATCCATCTAGACCTCAAACTTTAACTGAGTGTATAAATAATGAACCAAGACTACAAAAATTAATAAAAGAAGATCCACGTGTAAAAAAACTAATAGATTTATCTTTGAAACTTGAAGGTCTGAATAGAAACGTTGCAACTCATGCTGCGGGTGTAGTAATTACTGATAAGAAGTTAACGGACTCAGTGCCTTTATATAAAGATGCTTCATCTAATTTATTATTGCCGTCAACTCAATTTGATATGTATTCAGCAGAAAATGCTGGATTAATTAAATTTGATTTTCTGGGCCTCAAAACTCTTACCGTAATTAACAAAACTCAAAAATTAATTAATAAAAAAAATAAAGAATTCAAAATTGAAAATATTGATTATGGTGATCAAAAGGTTTTTGAATTACTTTCTTCAGGTAATACCGTTGGATTATTCCAGCTAGAAAGCTCAGGAATGAGAGATGCTTTAACTAATATGAAGCCTAATCACCTAGAAGATATTATAGCTTTAGTGGCTTTATATAGACCTGGTCCAATGAGCAACATACCAACATATAACGACTGTAAGCATGGAAGACAAAAACCTGATTATTTGCACCCATTATTAGAAAAAATTCTTAAACCAACTTATGGAGTTATAATTTATCAAGAACAAGTTATGCAAATAGCTCAAAATCTTTCAGGATTCACAGCCGGTGAAGCTGATATTTTAAGAAGAGCAATGGGTAAAAAGAAAAGATCAGAGTTAGAAAAACAAAAGCAGAGATTCATTGAAGGGGCAGTTAAAAATGGAATAAATAAAGAAATAGCTGCAGGCATATTTTTAAAAATTGAACCATTTGCTGAATATGGCTTTAATAAGAGCCATGCTGCAGCATATGCAATTATCGCTTATCAAACCGCATATTTGAAAACTTATTTCTCGAATGAGTTTTTTGCAGCTTCAATGACCATGGATATTTCTAATCAAAATAAGTTAAGTGAATTTCATGAAGAATTAAAAAGATTAAACATCAAAATTATTAGACCAGATATTAATGAATGTTTTGCAGATTTTAGATCAAATGAAGACAATTTCTATTATGCATTAGGATCAATTAAAAGTGTAGGTTTTGAGGCCATATCAAATATTGTAAATGAAAGAATTAAAAATGGAAATTTTAAATCAATTAATGATTTTATAAAGAGAGTTAACCCAAAAGATATTAACAAACTTCAATTGGAAGGGTTAGTAAAAGCTGGGGCATTTGACAATTTGAATAATAACAGACAATGCTTATACAAATCAATTCCTAATTTAATATTAAAATCAAAAAATATTTTTGAAAACAAAATAGCAAACCAAATTGATTTATTCGAACTTAATGAAAACGAAAATAAAAATGATAACGATATACTTACAAAAACCAATGATTGGGAATTTGAAGAAAAACTCTCAAAAGAATTTGAAGCTGTAGGTTTTTTTATTTCCAACCATCCAATAAATCAATATAAAGAAATTTTTAATGATTATAAAATTATAGATTACAAGAGTTTTTTATCAGACGATTCAAATAAACAATGCAATATTGCAGCAACGCTACTGAAAATTCAAGAGAGAAAAACATCCAAAGGAAACTCTTATGCTGTTATTAAGCTTACAGACCTATCTAGTGTATTTGAATTATTTATCTTTTCCGAAGTTTTAGAGTTGAATAGAAACATTTTATCAGAAGGAAACTCTTTATTGATTACTTTAAATAAAAATTTATCAAATGATGAAAATAGATTTAGAAAAATTAATGTAAATAAAATTATTTTAATCAAAGAATTATTTAACAAACCCATTTCAAATTTAGAATTATCCTTTGATGATATAAATAAAATCTCTAATTTAGATCTTTCTGATACTGATGGAAATACTAATGTAATTTTAAAAATTAAAGATAATAAAAAATCATATGTATTTAAGTTAAAAAAAAATAGGAAAATAGACAGAAATCAACTAAATTTAATGAAAAAAGATGGAATTTCCACGCAAATTAATTAAAAAAACTCTTGTTAATTTACTAATAAATTTGTAAATACCTGCATAAATTAACTCGCACACAATTTTTGGTTTAATAACCCTCCGGTCCTTAATTGGAAATAATTGTGGTGGCATAACCGGGAAAAAATATGAAGATACCAAACGTAACAATTCAACAATTATTAGAAGCAGGAGTACATCTAGGTCATAAAACTTTAAGGTGGAACCCAAAAATGAGAAAATATATTTTTGGAAAAAGAGATTCTATACATATTATAGATCTAACCCAGACATTAGAATTAATTAATGTTGCACTAGAAAAAGTTTACAATGTAATTTCAGAAAATGGTAAGATACTTTTTATTTCAACAAAAAAACAAGCATCAGAAGCTATTTCTGAATTAGCTAAAGAAACCGATCAATACTATGTTAATCATCGCTGGTTAGGAGGAATGTTAACTAACTGGGGAACAATTTCAAATTCTATAAAAAAATTAGAAAGACTTAACATTGACTTAGTTTCTGAAAATAGAGGTTTTACAAAAAAAGAACTTTTAAAAATGAGCGTTCAAAGAGATAAACTTCAGAAATCATTAGGTGGTATTGCCAAAATGAAAAAAATTCCAGACTTAGTTTTTGTAATAGACACAAATTATGAATCACTAGCCATTAAAGAATCGATCAAGCTGTCCATTCCAATAATTGCAATACTAGATACAAATTCGAACCCTGAAGGTATTAGTTTTCCAATACCAGGCAATGATGATGCTAGAAGATCAATAGATCTTTATTGTAATTTAATCAAAGAAACTATAACAAGTGCAAAAAAAGAAATTCCAATTTCTGAAGAAAACACCACTGCTAAACCTGAAAAAGTAAACAAAAAAATTAAAATTGAAAGTGAAAAAAAGGTTGAAGATAAAATAAAGAATAAACCTTTAAACTAATCAAACTGCAATGAGTGATTTAGATAAAATTAAACAATTAAGACAATCTACGGGCGCAGGATTTAAAGATTGTAATGCTGCAATTAAAGATTCAGGTGGTGATCTTGAAAAAGCTGCTGAAATTCTTAGAGTCAAAGGTATTTCTAAAGCATCTAAAAAAATGTCGCGTAGCGCTAAAGAAGGTGTTGTAGCATTGAGCGGTGATCAAAACAAAACATCAGTTATAGAAGTAAATTGTGAAACAGATTTTGTTGCAAAAAATGAAGATTTCATAAACTTTGTTAAAGAATTAAGTGAAATTAATAATTCAGTTAATTCAGATATAAATAAATTAAATAAATCTATTATGAATAATAAAAAAACAGTTGAAGAAAATTTAGTTTCAATGATTTCTAAAATAGGTGAAAAAATAACTTTAGGAAGAGCAAAAACTTTAAACCATGAAAATTCTAAAAACTATTATTATTTACACACAGTTGTAAAAGATAATTTATCTAAAATCGCAGTTATATCTTCAATAAATACTAAAGAAAAATCTGAAAAAATTGATCTATTCGGAAAGCAATTAAGTATGCATATTGCTGCTTCAAATCCAATATCACTTAATCCTGATGAAATTAATCAGGAAATTTTGGATAAAGAACAAGAACTTGTTACCGAAGAGCTGAAAAATTCAGGAAAACCTTTGGATATAGCAAAAAAAATTAGTTCTGGTAAAATGAATAAATTTAAAGAAGATAATAGCTTAATGACTCAACAATGGGTTATGGAACCAAAAAAAAAAGTTAAAAATATTATTGAGGAACTAGGATTTAAAGACTTAAAGATTATCGACTTTTATAGAATCAAGATTGGTGAATAATGTTCAACGAAAATAATTACGTACAAAAAATGAGTAAAACTTTTGAAGTTTTTACTAAAGAATTATCATCATTAAGAACAGGTAGAGCTAATTCAAACATGCTAGATATAATCAAAGTTGATGTTTATGGACAAAAAATGCCAATAAACCAATTAGCAAGCATAACAACTCCCGAACCTAGAATGATCAATATACAAGTGTGGGATATTAACAATGTCCCATTAATAGACTCATCTATTAAAAAATCTGAATTAGGACTCAACCCCCAAATTGATGGTCAACTTATAAGGCTACCTGTACCAGATTTAAGCGAAGAAAGAAGAAATGAAATAAAAAAAATGATTAAGTCAATGGGTGAAAAATGCAAAATCTCTGTAAGGAATATAAGAAGAGAAGCTAATGATGAATTAAAAAAATTACTAAAAACTAAAGATATTAGTGAAGACGATGAAAAAAAATTTGAAAAAAAAATACAAACTATTACAGACGACCAAATAAAAAAAATAGATGAAAAAATTATTTCTAAAGAAACAGAAATAATGAAAATATGAACTCAATTAAACATGTCGCCATTATTATGGATGGCAATGGACGTTGGGGTATTAAGTATAAAAAATCTAGAAATCTAGGTCATAAAGAAGGACTAATAACTGTTGAAAAAATAATCAAAGCTTCAATTAAAAATAAAATTAAATATTTAACTTTATATGCATTTTCAACAGAAAACTGGAAACGACCAAAAAAAGAAATTAATTTTTTATTTAATTTATTAGAAAATTTTCTATTAAATAAAATTTCAGACTTTATCAAGCAAAATATTAAATTAAAAATTATTGGAAAAAAAAGATTTTCAAAAAAAATAAATTCTCTTCTTACTAAATCAGAAAAAAAAACATCAAAAAATAAAAAACTACAAATTAATTTAGCGTTAAATTATGGCTCTAAAAGTGAAATAATTCATTCTCTCAATACAATTAATAAAAATAAAAAAAAGGTTAATGAAAAAAATATTTCAAAAAACCTGTTTACTCAAAATATCCCTGATCCAGATCTTTTGATAAGAACAGGAAACACTCATAGATTAAGCAATTTTTTACTATGGCAATTGGCTTATTCAGAAATTTTTTTTGAAAAGAAATTATGGCCAGATTTTAATGAAAATGATTACAATGGGATATTAAAAAAGTATAAAAAAATAAAGAGAAACTTTGGCAATATTTAATGGCTGACAATTTATCAAAAAGAATTTCTACTTCTGTTGTTTTATCAACTTTACTATTAATAGGCCTATTTATTCATAAATATTTATGGCTAATTTTATTGATAGTAGCTTCTTTTATCTGTTTTTTTGAGTTTAACAACTTAGCAAAAAAAATATGGAAAAAGAAAGAATCATTTATTTATATGGTAAATGTTATTAGTTCTTTATATTTAATATTTTTTACTTACACAGCTTTTGAAATTTATAAATTGGGAATAAATTTAACTATTTTTCTTTTACTTATATGCATTTTTTCTGATATTGGTGGATACATCGTAGGAAAAACATTAGGTGGAAAAAAATTAACTAAAATTAGTCCTAATAAAACAATATCTGGAACCATAGGTTCTTTTATATTCTCTTTTATTCCAATAATAATTTTTTTATTTATTTATCAACTTACAAAAAATGATGAATTTCAAATTTATGCAATTGAATTCTCTAACATTTTTTATGTTTGCTTATTTATTTCTTTATTATGTCAGTTAGGTGACTTATTTATTTCACTCTTTAAAAGAAAAGCCAAAATTAAAGACACTGGATCAATTCTACCTGGTCATGGAGGATTACTGGATAGAATTGACGGAATTGTGTTTGCTATACCTTCATTTTTTATAGTTAATAAAATATTTTTTTAAATTATGAAAAAAAAAATTGCAATTTTAGGATCTACTGGTTCAATTGGAAAGAACACAGTAAGAATAATTCAAGATAATAAAAAAGACTTTGATGTAATTTTTTTATCAACTAATACAAATGTTAAAGAATTATATAAGCAATCAATTAAACTTCAAACTAAAGCCGTAATTATATTTAATAAAGAAAAATATTTAAAATATCAAAAAAAGTTTTTTAAAAAAAAAATTAGAGTCTATAATTCATTTAATGAATTAAAATTATCTATAACAAGAAAAAAAATTGACTACATAATGTGTGCCATATCAGGTTTGGCAGGCCTAGACTCTACAATTAATTCTATTGATATTACAAAAAATATTGCAATAGCTAATAAAGAGTCAATTATATGTGCCTGGAGTCTTATAGAAAAAAGATTAATAAGACACAAAACAAAATTTATACCAGTAGACTCAGAGCATTTTTCTATTTGGTCTTTGCTGCAAAATGAATCAATTAAAAGTGTAGAAAAAGTAATTATTACAGCATCTGGGGGTCCTTTTTTAAATTATAAATTAAATAGATTAAAAAATGTTAAACCTAATGAAGCAATTAAACATCCAAACTGGATAATGGGAAAAAAAATTTCAATAGATTCTGCAACATTAATGAATAAAGTTTTTGAAATTATTGAAGCTCAAAGAATCTTTAAAATTAATATAAAAAAATTCGAAATACTTATTCATCCAAAATCTTATGTGCACTCAATAGTTAAATTTTTTAATGGACAGATTAAAATTTTAGCTCATGAAAGCGATATGAAAATTCCAATATTTAATTCTATTTATCAAAAAAAATTAAAAAAAATTAATACCAAAAAAATTGATATTAATTTATTAAATAATTTAAATTTAAAAAAAATTGATTTATCAAGGTATTCATCTATTAAAATACTAAAAAAAATCAATAATAATAATACTTTATTTGAAACAGTACTAATATCTGCGAATGATGAATTAGTTGACCTTTATATAAAAAAAAAAATTAAGTTTTTAGAAATTAATAAAAATTTAATTAAAATTTTAAAATATAAAAAATATTCAAATCTAATTAAGAAAAAACCTAAAAAAATATCTGATATAATAAACTTATCGGAAGAAGTAAGGTTGAAAACTAGAAATCTATGTATACAGTAAATAATAGAATGAAAATAATATTTAAATCAATACTAATACTGTTATTTATTACAATTTCTGCATCTTCTGAAATTATAAAAGAAATTAAAGTTAGTGGTAATAAGAGAGTATCGAGCGAAACAATTAAAATTTTTTCAGAAATTAATTTAAATAAAGATTTAAGTACGAATGAACTAAATGACGTTCTAAAAAAACTTTATTCGACAGATTTTTTTAGCAATGTCGAAATCAATCTTAAAAAAAACATTTTATATATTTTCGTTGTAGAAAATCCTGTAATTCAAACATTAAAATTTGAAGGAGTAAAAAATAAAAGAATTGTAAAATTATTAGAAGAGCAAATAGAAATGAGAGAAAAAATTTCTTTTATTGAGAGTAAAGTAAAAAAAGATGAAGAAAAAATAATTAATATTTTAAGATCAAGTGGCTATTATTTTTCAAAAGTTACTCCAAAGTTGGTAAATAATAATAATAATACAGTTGATTTGATTTATGAAATAGAACTTGGAGAAAAAGCCTATATTAAAAAAATTAGATTTATTGGAGATAAAAAAATTAAAGAAAATAAATTAAAAAAAATAATCGTATCAGAAGAGGCTAAATTTTGGAAATTTGTTAGTTCTAGAAAATTCTTGGATTTAAATAGAATTAAATTAGATGAAAAATTATTATATAATTTTTATAAAAATAAGGGTTATTACAATGTTTCAGTTGAAAGTTCTTCAGCAAAAGTAATTGATGAATCAAATTTTGAATTAATTTTTAATATTAACGCAGGTAAAAAGTATTATTTTGGTAAAATAGATTTAATTATCCCCGATGAATATTCACCTGAGAGTTTTAAAAAAATTACTGATGTTCAAAATAATCTTGAGGGTAAAATTTATTCCTTAGATAAAATTAAAAAAATTTTAAATAAAATAGATGAAATTGCCCTAACAAAAGAATTTGAGTTTATAAATGCTAAATATAAAGAAAACATAGTAAACAATAATATAAATCTTTTAATTAAATTAGAAGAAAGTCAAAAATTATATATAGAAAGAATAAATATTTTAGGAAATTATATTACCAATGAAAATGTTATCAGAAATTCTTTATTGGTCGATGAAGGTGATGCATTTAATGAAATATTGGTCAATAAATCTATAAACGAGATTAAATCAAGAAGATTATTTAAAACAGTTAATAAATCCGTTGACGATGGATCTTCAAATGAATTAAAAATTATAAATATAAGTGTCGAAGAACAACCAACGGGAGAACTTTTTGCTGGAGCTGGAACAGGTACAAGTGGATCATCAATATCATTTGGAATTAAAGAGAATAATTATTTAGGTAGAGGAGTGAGTATTGATACTAATGCATCCATAACTGATTCAGCTGTTCAAGGTTCATTTACGATTAATAATCCTAACTATAAAAATAGTGACAAGAGTTTAAGTACAAGCTTAGAGGCAACCAAAATAGATCAAATGTCTAGGTTTGGTTATAAATCAACTAAAACAGGTTTTTCAGTAGGTACTATATTTGAACAATACGAAGATATTTATTTTTCACCTTCAATTTCAAACTATTTAGAGACCCTTAAAACTTCTTCAGTCGCATCTGATGCCAAAAAAAAACAAAAAGGTGACTATTTTGATAGTAGTTTTAATTATGGATTATCTTTAAATAAATTAAACCAAAATTTTCAACCTTCGGCAGGTTTTAAAAGTACATTTTATCAATCATTACCATTATATTCAGATGATGTAAGTATCCAAAATAAATATAATATTGAAAAATATTATTCTCCAAATGAGAATGCAATACTATCTTTTAGATTTTTAGTTCAATCTGTAAATTCAATTTCAGGTGATGATGTTAGAATTTCAAAGAGAATTTATCTACCAAGTAAAAGGTTAAAAGGTTTTGAATTTGGAAAAGTTGGTCCTAAAGATGGATCAGATTATATTGGAGGAAACTACGCAACAGCATTAAATTTTGCTACAACGTTACCTGGCATTTTTAAAGATTTAGAAACAATTGATTTTAGTTTTTTTGTCGATGCAGGAAATGTCTGGGGTGTTGATTATAGCGATACTATTGATGATAATAGTAAAATTAGATCTTCATCCGGTTTAGCTGTTGACTGGTTGACTCCCATTGGACCTTTAAGTTTTTCTTTTGCTAAACCTATAACTAAGGCTGATACTGATAGAACCGAAACTTTTAGATTTGATATAGGTACTACTTTTTAATGAAAAAATATTTTTTAATTTTTTTTTTAATTTTTTGTAGCAACTTGTATGCAAATGATAAAATTTTTTATTTGGATGTGAATTTATTGTTATCTGAATCAGAAGCAGGAAAATATATTAATAATGAGCTTAAATTAATTAATGATAAAAATATTAAGGAATTTAAAAAAATTGAAAATTCAATTAAATCTGAAGAAGAAAAACTTCTTAATCAAAAAAATATATTAAAAGAAGAAGAATTTAATAATAAAGTAATTGAATTAAGAGAAAAATATAAATCTTATCAAGAATTAAAAAATACTAAAAATAATGAACTAAAAAAATTAAGAGATAATTCGGGTAATCAAATTTTAAAAATTATAAATGGAATTTTATCTGAATATTCAGCTAAAAATAAAATTTCACTAATTATGGATAAAAAAAATATAGTTATTGGAAAAACAGAATTAGATATTACAAAAAATATTTTAACTTTGTTGAATGCTAAAATTAAAAAGGTAGAATTAAAACAATGAGTGAAAAATTGAATAAAAAGCAAATTATAGAATTATTACCACATCGTGAACCAATGTTATTAATCGATGAATTGATTAATATAAAAAAATTATTTTCTGCTACAGCAATTGTAAATGTTAAAAAAGACAGTCTTTTTGTTCAAGGTCACTTTCCTGGAAATCCAGTAATGCCAGGAGTGCTAATTGTTGAAGCGTTTGGCCAAGCAGCAGCAGCTTTAACAGCTGACGGTATTGAAAAATCTGAATATGAAAATAAATTAGTTTTTTTGATGAGTGTTGAAAAAGCTAGATTTAGAAACCCTGTTATACCTGATTGTAAATTAGAACTAAATATTGAAGCCATTAGATCCCATGGCAGAGTCTGGAAATATAAAGGTGAAGCTTTCATCAAAGAAAAAAAAATGGCTGATGCACAGTGGTCCGCAACAATTGTAGATAGGAAATAATTAGCAATAAATCTTGATAAGTAATTAATATAAGTTTTGATATTAAACTTATTAATGAACAATCCTTTTTTTAAAAATAAAGGTCCATTTAAAATTGATAAATTATTAAAGCTTTCAGGGTTAGAGAATTTTAATAATTTTAATAATATTAATATTCATGATATTAAAGATTTATCAACATCAGGATCTAATGACATAACTTTTTTTCATTCAAAAAAATATTTGAATTTTGCATCTAAAACAAAAGCTTTTTTTTGTATTACAACAGAAAATTTAAAAAATTATTTGCCAGTTAACTGTAATAAAATAATAGTTGATAATGTTTTAATTGTTACGGCCAAAATTACAAAATTATTCTACCCTGAATCGGTGACTGATGATTTTGATAGAACTTCTAAAGATATAAATAAATCTTCATTTAAAAAAAAAGTTAAATTTGGAAAAAATGTATTAGTTGGTAAAAATGTAAAAATAGGAAAAAATTGTTCTATTGGACACAATTCAATTATCGAAAAAAATGTTATAATTGGAAATAATTGTTCTATAGGTTCTAATGTAATTATAAGAAATACAATAGTTAATAATAATGTGCATATTTTAGATGGATGTGTAATTGGTAAAAAAGGTTTTGGTTTTTTTCCAGATAAAAATTCAAATTATCGATATCCTCAAATAGGAATAGTTATAATTAATGATAACGCAGAAATTGGATGTGGCTCTACTATTGATCGTGGATCAATGTCCAATACTATAATTGGAAAAAATACTTATTTAGACAATCAAATTCATATCGCTCATAATGTTAAAATTGGTGACAACTGTATTATAGCGGGCCAAGTTGGATTTGCTGGAAGCACTACATTAGGAAATCATGTAATGATAGGAGGGCAAGCTGGAATTTCAGGTCATTTAAAAATTGGAAGCAATGTTCAGATAGGAGGTGGAAGTGGTGTAATTAAAGATATACCAGACAATTCTAAAGTTATGGGGTACCCAGCAAAAAGTTTAAAAAATTTTATAAGAGAAAATAAATGATACACAAAACTGCAATAGTAGATAGCAAAGCTAAAGTTTCAAGTTCAGCAAAAATAGGAGCTTATTCAGTAATTGGTCCCAATGTTGAGATTGGAGATCATACTATAATTCATTCACAGGTAAACATTTCAGGAAATACAAAAATTGGAAATGGCAATAAAATTTATCCATTTGCAGCTATTGGTAACAATCCACAAGATTTAAAATTTGATGGTGAAGAAACCAAACTAATAATTGGAGATAACAATAAAATTAGAGAATATGCAACTATACATCCTGGCACCAAAGGAGGAGGAAGTATAACTAAAATTGGAAATAATTGCTTATTTATGATTTCATCGCACATTGCTCATGATTGTAATGTGGGAAATAATGTTATTATAGCAAACAACGTTCCATTAGGAGGTCATGTTTCAATAGAAGATAACGTTGTTATAGGAGGAAACTCTGCGGTACAACAATTTACTAGAATTGGACAAATGGCAATGATTGGAGGAATGACTGGTGTTTTACATGATGTTATTCCCTATGGACTATCAATAGGTAATAGAAACTACTTACAGGGACTTAATTTAATTGGATTGAGAAGAGCTAATTTTGAAAATAAAGATATTTTAGGACTCACAGAGGCATATAAGGAAATTTTTGCTACAAAAAATCTTACAGATAACTTAAGCAAATTAAATGGCGAGTTCAAAGAAAATCCACTAGTAAAGAATGTTATTGAATTTATAACAAAGGACAAAAAAAGATCTATTTGTACACCTTTTTCAAAGGAGTAAAATGATTGGATTAATATTTGGAGATACTAGTTTTCCAATTGAAATTCTAAAAAAAATAAGAAAAAAAAAATTAAAGTATTTAATAATTGATTTATCTAAATCAAAAAAATTTAAAAAAGATAAAAAATCATATTCAGTTTCAATCGGACAATTTGGTAAAATTATTAATATTTTAAAAGAAAATAACTGCAAAAAAGTCCTATTTGCTGGCAAAGTATCAAGACCAAACTTTACAAAGCTTAAATTAGACTTAAAAGGTATTTATTATATCCCAAGAATTATTAAAGCTTCTAAATTAGGTGATGTAGCTATATTAAAAGAAATTATTAAAATATTGAATCAGCAATCAATTAAGACAATAAGTTCGATGTCATTTAATCCTGAATTGTCACTTAAGAGAGGAAATTATTCTAAAATTAAACCAAATAGAGTAGATAAAAAAGATATTATAAAAGCTATAACAACATTAAATAAATTAGGAAAGTATAACTTTAGTCAAGGAACAGTAGTTAGAAACCAAAAAGTTATAGCTATTGAAGGTAGGTCTGGAACAGAAAAAATGCTTAAAAAATGTAAAAGTAAAAAATATAAAAACAATGGTGTTTTAGTAAAATTCCCAAAGAAAAAACAAGATCTTAGAATTGATTTGCCTACGGCAGGTTTAAAAACTCTAAAACAATGCAAAATGGCTGGTCTTAAAGGTTTAGTCTTAAAGAACAAAAAGAATATATTATTAGATAAAAGTAAATGCATTAATTTTGCAAACAAAAACAAAATGTTTATTGCAGTTAAATGAAAAAAATATTTATATTAACTGGAGAACCTTCAGGGGATAAATTAGCCTCAACTGTTATTTCTAAATTAAAACAAAATAATCCTGATATTGAATACTCTTGTGTTGGTGGGCAACATTTAAATTCATTAGGTGTTAAATCAATTTATGACCTTAAAGAGGTTACTTATATTGGCTTTACAAGTGTTTTATTGAATTTATTTAAAATTAAAAAAAAAATTAATGAAACCGTAGATAAAATAATAGAATTTAAACCTGATATTTTATTTAGTGTAGATAGTCCAGATTTTACACTAAGAGTTGTTGAAAAAGTAAAAAAAATCAATCCTAATATTAAAACTGTTCATTATGTAGCTCCCCAGGTTTGGGTTTGGAGAGAGGGCAGGGTAAAGAAATTTAAAACATTTCTAGATCATATTCTTTTATTATTTAATTTTGAAAAAAAATATTTTGATAAAGAAAATATCAACAATACATTTGTTGGACATCCATTGCTTGAAAAAAACAATAAAGCAAAAACTGATTTATCTAATTTAATTAAAAAAGATAAAAAAATTATATCTTTATTTGCAGGTAGCAGATCATCGGAAACAATTATACTTTTACCCATTTTAATAGATTTTATAAAATTAATGAATGAAAAATTTAATGATTATCTTTTTGTATTTCATGCAACTGATGAAAATAAAAATTCTATAAATGATAATATTAAGGAATCAAACTTAGATAATATTGAAGTTATTTCAGAAGAAAATATTAAATCTCAAATTTTATTAAATTCTGTATTTGCAGTTTCAAAATCTGGTACAGTTTCTCTAGAAATTTGTAATGCAAAAGTTCCATCTATTATCATTTATAAAATGAATTTTTTAAATTTTATGATTGTTAAATTCTTAGTAAAAATAAAATATGCTAATATTATTAATATAATTAATAATAAAGAAGTTATTCCAGAGCTTATTCAAAATGAATGCAACTCTAAAGAAATTTTCAATTCAGTTGTTTATTTTTTAAAAAACCCAAGTCTTATGGATAAACAAATTAATGATTTTACTAATACATTAAATGAAATTAGATCAAAAACTTCTTCTGCTGATGAAGCTTCTTCAGTTTTATCAAGTTACCTTGTTTCCTAATCTTTTTAAGACCTCATCTTTACCAAGAGATCTTATAATATCATAAATTCCAGGACCAAATTTTGACCCTGTTAAAACTATTCTTAGTGGTTGACCAACACCTTTGAAGTTAGTTTCATTTGATTTTATAAGACTATTTATAACTGGTTCTAAGTTTTCTTTGTTTAGTTTTTCTATTTTTGAAATGGAATTAGAGAATTCAGATATGACTTTTTTGGCCTTATCATCTAATAATTTTAAATCATCTTGATTTATAGTAACTTTATCTTGAATTATATATTTAGAATTGTTGTATATATCTTCCAAAGTTTTAGCTTTGTTTTTAAGAAATGTTAATGATGATTTAAGTTTTTCTCCTTTTTCATTAGGTATCTTTACTTTATAAATTTCACAGTATTTAGTTAATTGATTAAAAAGTTCATTTTCATCAATATTTTTAATGTAATGTTCATTCATTGATAAAATTCTACTCATATCTAGTTTTGATGGAGATTTGCCGATACCCTCTAAATTAAAGTGTTTAATACTTTCTTCTTCAGTAAATATTTCTTTATCTTTAAATGACCATCCTAGCCTTAAAAGGTAATTTCTCAATGCTTCTGGCATTATTCCAATTTTTGAATAATCGTCTAAAGTTGATGCTTTATCTCTCTTAGAAAGCTTTTTTCCTTCAGTTGTATGTATTAAAGGTATATGTGCGAACGAAGGTAAATCCCATTTCATCGACAAATAAATCTGCATTTGTTTAAAAGTATTAATTTTATGATCATCACCTCTTATTATATGCGTTATATTCATTTGATGATCATCAACAGAAGCAGATAAATTATAAGTTGGTGTTCCATCTTTTCTTAAAATAACAAAATCTTCTATTGTGCTATTCTCGATTTCAATATCACCTTGAACCAAGTCTTTTAAGGTAGAATTTCCTTTAGATTTACTTTTAAACCTTATTACATGATCTGTATTCCTGGATACTTCGCTTTCTTTTAATTCTCTACATTTTCGATTATATACATAAGGAAGTTTTTTTTGTTTAGCTCTATTCTTTTGTTCTTCAATTTCTTCATGAGAGCAATAACACTTGTATGCAAATCCATTCTTTAATAATTCCTTAGCAATATTAATATGATCATTTATTTTTGAAGATTGAATGTATTCTTTTCCGTCATGTTCTACACCAATCCATTTTAAAGATTTAATTATTTGATCTTTGTATTCATTTTTAGATCTTTCTTTATCTGTATCTTCAATTCTTAAAAAAAAAGAACCTTTTTGATTTTTTGAATAAAGCCAATTAAATAATGCTGTTCTAACACCGCCTATATGAAGAGGACCAGTTGGAGATGGAGCAAATCTTGTTGCTACTTTTGACATTAATGATGTTTAGACTATTTTATTGGAAGTTTCTATATAAAGATACCAGAATACCTTGGACTTTTACCCTATCAGGGCCAAAGATTTTTGTTTCATAATTTCTATTAGCACTTTCAAGAGCAACAGTTTTACCTTTTCTTCTTAATCTTTTTAACATTGCTTCATGATCATCAATTAAAGCAACTACAATTTTTCCATTTTCTGCAGTATCTGTTTTTTTTATTATAACAGTATCACCATCATTTATTCCAGCTTCAATCATTGAATCACCACTTACTTTTAAACCAAAAAATTCACCATTTTTTTCAATATTTTCGGGCAAAGGTATACGAGATACTTCATTTTGAATAGCCTCTACTGGAGTGCCAGCAGCAATACTGCCTAGAACAGGTATATCAGAATCTTTAGTTGATGAAGCACTTTCATCCAAACCACCTTTTATAAC
>CAZAGV010000001.1:0-54933 GCA_964484975.1 uncultured Candidatus Pelagibacter sp. | reverse complement strand
TCCCATTGTAAAAATTCATATTTATCTTTATTTCCCAAAATATCTGGTGGAAGCTCATATTTTTTTCCATCAATAATGCATTCTTTTCCTTCAATTTTATGTCCATCTTTAAATAAAACTCTTAAAAAAAGTTTATTCCATAAATGTGAACCTTTAACCCAAACGACACCTTCATTTTTACCGGTTGGCTGCAATGGTAACCAGAGAACACACATGGTTCCTTCCATATCAAAATAACTTATATCATGATGAAAAGGTGTTGAGGATTTTGATCCTCCTTCTCTAATAAACCAATTATCCATTACAAGATTTATTTTTTTTGCTGACATTAATTCAGAGGCTATCTTTGCGTAAGGTGAATTATAGACAAAATCTTTAAACTCTGGAACTAAATCCCAAGTCCAATAGTCTTCTAAATAAGCTGGCACTCCTTTTTCTATAGTATGGGATTTAAATCTAGGACTTGGATTTTTTATATCTCTAGCTATTCCTTTTTGGAGCTTTTTAATCCAATTAATATCAAATTTACCTTTTAAAAATATTGCACCATCTTTTTTAAATTGACTTATCTCATCATTTGTAAGAATTTTGCTCATGATATAATTTTTTATTTATGATAACTTAAAATAAAAAAAATTAAACAAAATGCTTAAAGATAATTTCGGTAGAACATTTAGATATATTAGGTTGTCAATAACTGACGTTTGTAACTTTAAATGTGGATATTGTCTACCTAATGGTTATCAAATTGACAAAAGTGACAACAGAAAGTTTCTTCATATAAATGAAATAAAGCGATTAGCAAAAAGTCTTTCTGATTTAGGAGTTTGTAAGATCAGATTAACTGGTGGTGAACCCACTGTCAGAAAAGATTTTTTTGAAATAATTAAAATTTTAAAAAATGAGTCCGGAATCAGAAAAGTTTTCATAACCACAAATGGTTATCATTTAGATCAAAAAGCAAAAAATATTGTAAATAGTGGACTAAACGGAATTAATATAAGTGTTGATAGTTTAAATCGTGAAACTTTTAAAAATGTAACAGGCCATGATAGACTTCCAGAAATTTTAAAAGGTATAAATAAATTACAAGATCAGGGTTTTGAAAATATAAAAATTAATGCTGTCCTTTTAAATGGGATTAATTCATCAGAAAAAGATTTTGAAGCATTCTCCAAATTCATTAAGAATAATAAAGTTGATTTTCGATGTATAGAACTAATGCAAACGGGAGATAACCTTGATTACTTTAAAAAATATCATGTATCAGGAAGTATATTTAAAAATTACTTAAATAAAAATAAATGGATACAACAAACTTTAGGAAAAGATGCGGGTCCTTCTCTAAATTACATTAATCCAGAATTTAAAGGTAAATTTGGAATTATAGCCCCTTATTCAAAAGATTTTTGTAAAACTTGCAATCGTTTAAGAATTACATCTAGAGGGGACTTAAGATTGTGCTTGTTTGGAAATACGGGAATAAGTATTAGACACTTGCTTCAAAGAGATGATCAATTAGATGAGTTAAAAGATTTAATTTTAAAACAACTTAATTTTAAAAAAGAATCTCATTATTTAGAACTTGGAGAAACAGGATTAACAAAAAATTTATCAACTACAGGAGGATAATTGAGTAACTTAAAAATAATTAATCAAGAAGAGCTTAAAGATTGGGCAAAAGAAATCTTTAAAAAGAATTCTTTTAATATGGTTGACGTTTCATCAAAAAAAGAAACTTTTAGAAGAGCTTTAGCTTCTGGTAAAATTTATGTTGGAAAAGAAGTTTTTAATCTAATTAAAAATAAACAAATGCCCAAAGGTGACCCTATAACTTTAGCTGAAGTTTCTGCTGTTTTGGGAGTAAAAAAAACGAGTGAACTAATTCCTTTATGTCATCCACTTCCAATAGATCACACTGCAACTAAAATTATTATGCACGAAGAAGATTTTTCTCTAGAAGTATTTTGTGTCGTGTCAGCTGTTGCAAAAACAGGTGTTGAGATGGAAGCAATTATGGGAGTTAATGCAGCACTAATTACTATTTACGACTTAAGTAAAATTGTAAATCCACATCTAAAAATTGATAATGTTAAATTATTGATTAAAGAAGGCGGAAAGAGCGGATTGTGGACAAATCCAGATGGACTTCCTAAATTTTTAGAAAATATTTTTTGATTATGAAAGTTAAACTTGAACTATTTGGTGCAAGTAGAGATTTGAGCGATAAAGACTTTTTAGAATTTAATATTAAAGAAAAGATTTCAATTAAAGATTTCAAAAAAAAAATAATTAATTATGTAGATGAAAAATTTAAAGGAAATGAAAATTATAAAAAAATAATTGAAACTTCAGCTTTTTGCTCAGAAGATAATAATATTATTTCCGAAAATTATAAAATTACGAAAGATCAAAAAATTGGAATTATTCCCCCTATTGGAGGAGGTTAATGCTTCATACAAAAATAATAGATCTTAAAAAAGAAAAAATAGAAGTTAATAAAGCTGAAGAATTTATATCTTCATCTAAATTTGGCGCTTCATTAATTTTTAAGGGAACTGTTAGAGAAAATAATGAAAATAAAAAAGTAACAGGAATTACTTATGATAGTCACGATACAATGGTGATTAAAAGTTTTGAAGAAATTTATAATGAAGTAGACAAAAAATTAAAAATTAAGGACAAAGCTGTTTATATTGAACATGTAAAAGGATATTTGGGATTAGGAGAAATAAGCATTATTATTGCAGTTGCTTGTCCTCATAGAGCGGAAGCGTATATTCTTTCTAGATACATAATTGAAGAAATTAAGAAAAGATCTCCTATTTGGAAAAAAGAACATTATGAAAATGAAGAAAGTGAATGGCTAAAAGGAAATCCTATCCAAGCTAATTGAAATCTTTTCTCAAATCTAAATCTTTAAAAACTCTTTTGCTTAAAACTTTTATAAAATTAGTATTATTTTTTAATCTTTTGACCATAAACTTAGCCCCAACATCACCTTTCATTCTTTTAAATTTAGTTAATACTGAACTATCGAAACCTATTGGATTGCCAATTTTATTCTTAAATTTTAATGCATGAACTAAATCTCTTTTTTTAGATATTGAATTATATATTTTATTAATATCTGAAGTCTTAATAAATGGCATATCAGACTGAACAATAACAAATCCTTTGTCATTTTTTGTTATTTTTCTTAATCCAGCATTAATTGAAGAAGACATGCCTAATCTAAATTTTTTGTTTAATACAAAAATATTTTTTTTATTCTTCTTAATTACTTTTCTCACTTCTTTATCCTGATAACCAAGAACAATAACAATTTTATCTACTTTGCTCTTAAATAATGCTTGTAGTGAATGATTAATTAAAGCTTTATTTTTAAACTTTTTAATTAATTTGTTTTCGCCTTTTAATCTTTTAGATTGTCCCGCAGCTAACAGAATGGCTTTAATCATTTTTTAATCTCCAATTAAATGATGGGATAATATTCTTGTTTGATTTTCAATTCGATGTTCAAACAAATATAGACCTTGCCAGGTTCCAAGAATTAATCTTTTATTTTTCAAACTTAAAGTTAATTGATTGTTAGTAAGTGCTGATTTTATATGAGCAGGCATATCGTCTTTGCCTTCAGTAGTATGTTTGTACAATTTTGTGTCCATAGGTACCAATTTGTGAAAAAAATTTTTAAGATCATATAATACATCTGGGTCTGCATTCTCTTGAACTACTAAAGAGGCACTAGTATGTAATATATTGATATTTAAAATACCATTTTGAATTTTTTGTTTATCAATCCAATCTAAAGTACTTTCCGTGAAATTGTAAAAACCTTGTCCTTTGGTTTTAATTTTTATTTCTTCAAATACTTGTTGCATTTATTTTTTGTAAGTTTCGGACACTAGTTGGGCAATAATAGATAGAGCTATTTCTGGAGCAGATCTTCCTCCGAGTTTAATACCAATTGGTCCGTGTATTGAATTAATTTGTTCATTGTTAAAACCTGCTTCTTTTAATCTTTGACATCTATTTTCGTGGGTCTTCTTGCTACCTAATGCTCCAATGTAATAAAATTTTTTATTAAGAGCGTGTTGCAATGCCGGATCATCTATTTTGGGATCGTGAGTTAATGCAATTAGGGCAGAATTTTCATTTGTTTCTATTTCTTTAAAAGCTTCATCTGGCCATTTATTAATGATTTTCATATCTGGAAATCTTTGTTCGGATGCAAAATATCCGCGCGGATCTATAATAGAAATTTCAAAGTTCAAACTTTTTGCAAAATCTACAAGATATTGAGCTATATGAACTGCTCCTACAATAATAACTTTTATAGGTCTAATATATGTTTCAACAAATATTTCTGTTTTTTCTATTACTCCATTTTTTTTTAATTTGAAAAAATTATCAATTTGCTCTTTATGAATTTCAAATTCTTTGCTTAATGATTTTCCAGGTTCATAAATTGTACTTAAACCATTTTCAAGATTAGTTACAATTGCAAATTCTGTCTTTGAAGCCTTTTTTTTAATTATTTCCTTAAGTTGAGAGTGTTTCATTTAAACAATAAAAAAATGATAAATTAATAAACCTATAATTATTCCCTTAATAAATGATATCCAAGCAACCCCATAATCAGAAATGTTTAGTTTTTTTTTCCAATATTCTATATATCTTTTATGCCAATTTATCATTTTACTTTTAATTTATCTGTTCTAAGTAAACTGCAATTTCTCCACCACAAGCAAGCCCTACTTCCCAAGCACTTTCATTAGAAACTTTAAATTCAATTTTTTTATGTGGTTTGTTATCTTTAATTAATCCTATGCATTCTCTAACTACTGCAGACTCAACACAGCCTCCAGAAACTGATCCTGAAAAATCTCCTTTTTCATTTACTATCATTCTGCTTCCAACTTGTCTAGGTGATGACCCCCAAGTTTGAATTACAGTTGCTAAAACTACTTTTTGATTAATTTTTATCCAATCGTTTGCTTCTTCTAAGATTTTTTCATCAAATGAATTTTTCATTTGATAAAATATAGATGTTTACTAACAAGCCTCAACAGCTTTTTTGGCAAATACTTTAATTAAATTTGCCCTGTATTCCGCCGATGCATGAATATCAGAGTTAAAACCAGAAGGACTAATTTGGACCTTCTCAATTGCTGAACTTGAAAAATTAGAATTTAATGCACTTTCAATTTTTTTACATCTAAAAACAACAGACTCAGCTCCTGTAACAGCTACGTTTGATTCTTTTTTAAATTTAGCAACATATACTCCAACTATCGCATATCTAGATGCAGGATTTGGGCATTTTTGATAACTAGATTTTTGTGGTACTTGAAATTCTATTGCTTCAATTAATTCACCTTTCTTTAAAGCTGTTTCAAACAAACCCTTAAAAAACTTAGATGCTTGAATCTTCCTACTGTTTGTATGAATAATTGCATTCAGTGCTAGACAAGCAGCTGGATAATCTGCTGATGGATCGTTGTTAGCAATTGATCCACCAATGGTTCCTCTATTTCTTACTTGAGGGTCACCTATTCCTTCTGCTAATGCAGCAAGTGAAGGGATAGCTTTTTTAACATCTTTAGAGTTTGCTACCTCCACATGTTTTGTTGTAGCTCCAATTGTAACTGTTTTTCCGCTAACTTTTATTCCTGATAGCTTTTTTATTTTTTTGATATCAATAATATCTTTATAGCTAGCTAATCCTAACTTCATAGAAGGTATAGTCGTCATGCCTCCAGCTAAAAAAGCTGAGCTAGATGAAGAAAGTTTTGATGCTTCTTTACTATCTTTTGCTGAGTGATAATTAAATGTTTTCATAATCTCCTTTAAGCTGCCTTAGCATTTGATTTTTTTAATTCTTTACATGCTTTCCAAACTTTTTCAGCTGTAGCAGGTAACGATATCTCTTTTCCTCCAAGTGCGTTAATAACCGCATTCATAACTGTCGGAGTTGCTGCTATAGTTCCTGCTTCTCCACATCCTTTGACACCTAATGGATTTGTTGTTGCTTTCGTACATGTAAATCCAATATTAAATTCTGGAAAATTATCTGCTCTTGGCATTGTATAATCCATATATGATGCTGTAATTAATTGACCAGACTCATCGTACTGAGCATTTTCACATAAAGCTTGTCCAATTCCTTGTGCTAATCCACCATGAACTTGTCCTTCAACAATTAACGGATTTACTATTGTTCCAAAATCATCTACGGCTGTATATTTATCAAGTTTTACTTCACCTGTTTCAGGATCAATTTCTACTTCACAAATGTGTGATCCTGCTGGAAAAGAGAAATTAGCTGGGTCAAAAAATGATGACTCTATTAATCCTGGCTCTTCCCCTTCTGGCAATGGCGATTTAACTTCATCTCTTACCCCGGGTAAATAACTTGCAAATGCAACTTCTCCTATTGTTTTTTTCTTATTTGATTTAGCTACAACAAATTCACCATTTTTAAAGTCAACTTCATCAGGACTTGCTTCAAGCATTTTTGCAGCAATTTTTTTTCCTTTATTAACTATCTTTTTACATGCATTTATTATTGCTATTCCTCCTACAGTTAAAGATCTCGATCCATATGTTCCCATACCAAATGTTCCTTTATCAGTATCCCCATGAACAATATCAATATTTTCAATTGGTACACCTAGCTCATCAGCAGCAATTTGTGCAAATGTTGTTTGGTGGCTTTGTCCGTGACTATGCGAGCCTGTATAAACTGTTACTTGGCCAGTTGGATTAAATCTTACTTCTGCTGATTCCCACAAACCAACGCCACAGCCTAACATCATAACAACTGGTGATGGAGCAATACCACACGCTTCAAAATAAGTTGTAACGCCTATGCCTCTAAGTTTTCCTTTTGATTCTGAATCTTTTTTTCTAGCAGCAAAACCACCATAATCTGCCATTTCTTTTGCCTTATTTAATCCGGCAACATAATCACCGGAATCTATCTGATGAACTAAAGTTTGTTTAAATGGAAATTCAGTTGGAAAGTTTTTCATTCTTATTTCAATTGGATCCATGCCTAATTCTATAGCAGCTTTATCAACTATTCTTTCTATTGTATAAGTAGCTTCTGGTCTTCCTGCTCCTCTGTATGCATCTACGGGTGCAGTATTTGTATAAACTGCTTTAACATTAGAATACGCTGCTGGCATTATATAAACACCAGTTGCACATGGTCCAAATAAATAAGTTGGAGTTACAGTTCCAAAAACTCTTGCATATGCTCCTAAATTTGCAATTGTTTCATTTTTAAATCCTAAAAATTTACCATCATTAGTAACTGCTAATTCTGCATGAGTGATATGATCTCGACCATGAGTATCAGTTAAAAAAGATTCTGTTCTTTCGGCTACCCACTTAATAGGTCTTTCTATTTTTTTTGACGCCCAGCTACAAACAATTTCTTCGTTATAAAGATTAATTTTTGAACCAAAGCCTCCTCCTACATCTGGTGCAACAACTCTTAATTTGTTTTCTGGGGCAACACCTCCAAATGCAGACATAATTAATCTAGATAAATGTGGATTTTGACTTGTAGTGTAACAAGTTATTTCTTCTGAAGCAGTATTGTAGTCTATTACACATGCTCTTGGCTCCATTGCATTTGGAATAAGCCTGTTATTTATAATATCTAATTTTATAATTTTATCTGCTTTATCAAAGGCCTCTTTAACTTTTTGTCTATCTCCAAGTAACCAGTCATAGCAAAGATTTTTATCTATGCCTTCATGTATAGCTTCACTATTCATTGCCTTGCCTAAGTTTGTAACTGCCTTCAAAACTTTATAATCTATTTTTACTAATTCTGCTGCTGCTCTAGCCTCATCCAAGGTTTCAGCAAAAACTACAGCTACTGGATCTCCTACAAAATTCACACTATCTTTTGCTAATGGCGGATTTGCTGGACATTTCATCTCTGAATTATCTTCACTTCTAATTGCCCACCCAGCAATTAAACCTCCAATTTTATCCTTTGCGATATGCTCGCCTGTTAAAATATCTACTACTCCAGAAGATTTAATAGCTTTAGATGTGTCAATTTTTTTTATTTTTGCTCTCGCATGTGGAGACCTAATAAATACAGCATATGTTTGATTAGCAATATTTATATCAGACGTATATCTTCCTTTGCCTGTTAAAAATCTTTTATCTTCTTTTCTTTCAACCCTAGAGCCTACTAAACTTGCCATTTCATCTCCTACATTTTCGATGCAGCTTCTTTAACCGCTGCAACAATATTATGGTAACCTGTACATCTACAAATATTACCTTCCAACCAATCTCTTATTTCTTGATCGCTTGGATTTTTTTTATTTTTCAAAAGATCAACTGCACTCATAACCATACCAGGTGTGCAGAAACCACACTGTAAACCGTGCATTTTCTTAAATGCTTCTTGCATTGGATGTAATTTGCCATTTGAAGCCAATCCCTCAATTGTTGTAACTTTTGAACCATTAAGATCTGCTGCTAATGCAGTACAGCTTTTTATAGATTTACCATCAACATGAACTACACATGCTCCACACTGACTTGTATCACAACCGATATGTGTTCCTGTCAAATTCAAAATATCTCTTAATAAACCTGATAATGTTGTGTGATCCGGAATTTCTTTAGTAACTTTTTTGCCGTTAATTTCCAATGATACTTTTTTCATAAGGTTCCGCTCCTTAATAATAAGTTAAGTTAAACATACAATAATGTCACTCTCAACTATAAAAAAATATAAAATTCTAGTTTTACGCGATTCAACTAATTAAATAAATCGCTATGGCCACCATTATTGCGATTGAGAAATAAATTAATATTTTACTCTGTGGTTTTTTTTCATATGGAACTTTATTTTCTACGCTTTGCTCCTCATTAATTTTTTTAACATCATGTTCTTTTGAAACTAATTCTGAAAATTTACCAAAAAAAATATCAGCCATTTTTTTTGCTGTCATATCAATTAAACGTGATCCAACTTGTGCAATTTTTCCACCTACATTTGCTTCAACAGTATAAGTAAGCATAGTACTATTGTCTTTATTTTCCAAACTAACTGTGGCTTCTCCATTAGCAAAACCAACTGGAGAATTTCCTGATCCTGTGATTTTATAACTATTGGGAGCATCAATATCTTTAAGCTCAATATCGCCTGTAAAACTTGCATTAAATGGACCAATTTTATTTTTTGCTGTTGCAGTAAATTCCGTATCAGATTTTTTTATAAATTCTTCACAACCTGGTATTGCCTTCTTCAATATTTCTGGATTATTTAAAGCTTCCCAAACTTTTTGTTTTTCTAATTTAATTTGATATGATCCTGATAATTTCATTAATATAATTAATTTTTAACATAAAAAAATATGGATGATAATATAAAAAAAGAATTACAGTCTGCAGTATTTGAAAGATTAGTAAAACATCTTAGAGAAAGAAAAGATGTTCAAAATATAGATATAATGAATCTTGCTGGTTTTTGCAGAAATTGCCTATCAAAATGGTACAGGGAAGAGGCAGAAAAAAAAGGTATAAATATTTCAGATCCAGATGCCAGAGAACATGTTTATGGAATGCCCTATTCAGAATGGAAAGAAAAATATCAAAAATAAATTTATTTTTCTTTAAGTCTAGGTAGTAATTCTACAAAATTACAAGGTTTATGGTTTATATCCAATTGATGAACTAAAATTTCATCCCAAGCATCAGTAACTCCTCCTGAAGATCCTGGTAATGCAAATATATATTTACCATTAGCTAATATTGCGCATGCTCTTGACTGAATAGAAGAAGTACCAACAGTTTTTAAACTGATTGTTCTGAAAATCTCACCAAATCCTGGAATATGTTTGTCTGCTATTTCCTCCAATGCTTCAGGAGTAATGTCTCTTCCTGTCAATCCTGTTCCTCCAGTTGTTATAACAACATCAATTTCTTTTTTTTCGATCCACAAGTTAAGGATTTTTATTATCTCTTCTTTACTGTCTTTACAAATTTTTCTATCTATTAAATTATGATTTGCCTTTTTAATTTTTCCTACAAGTATAGCTCCAGATTTATCTGTATCTAAAGTTCTTGTGTCGGTTACTGTCAGAAGTGCTATATTAACGTTCATAAAATTAAAATGATTATACTATCTATATCATTCTTTGTAACTGCTATATTATATGCCAGTGTTGGATTTGGTGGTGGATCTACTTACCTTGCTCTACTACTGATATTGAATGTTCCATATTATATTTTTCCAGTAATAGCTTTGATATGCAACATATTTGTAGTTTCTGGAAATAGTTTCAACTACATCAGAGCTGGAAATTTAAATTTAAAATTATTAACCCCATATTTGATTGGGTCTATACCGCTTGCATATATTGGAGGATCTTTACAAATAGATAGAAATTTATTCGAAATTTTTTTATTTTTGGTTTTAACTTTTGCAGGAACAATGCTTTTGATAAATTTTAGATCATATGATGATCAAGATGCAATGTATAAAGATATTCCAATTATTATTTCAATTTTAATAGGTGGAATATTAGGTTTTGTTTCTGGTGCAGTTGGAATTGGAGGAGGCATATTTTTAAGTCCAATTCTTTTTTTAATAAAAGCAGGTAAGCCAAAACATATAGTTACGGCTGCTTCATTATTTATTCTTGTTAACTCAATTGCTGGTGTAATTGGTCAATTAACAAAAAATATTGTTTTAATTGAAGTATCAAATTATTGGTATTTGTTTTTGGCAGTAATGATAGGTGGCCATATTGGTAATTTTTTAAATTTAAAAATATTACCAACTAGAATTTTAGCTTTGATTACAGCAATTCTTGTATTATTTGTTGCTATTAGAATGGGTATTAAATTATTTGTTTAAAATGGACATAAATTATTTTAAATCAACCAGGATTCTTGATGGTGGCATGGGTCAAGAATTGCTTTTTAAAGGATTAAAACCAAAAGGAACATTGTGGTCTTCACATGCTTTAATTGATGAAAGTTGCCATCAAATGGTTATTGATGCTCATTTAGATTTTATAAATGCTGGAGCTGAAGTAATAGTTACATCAACATTTACTGCTCGAAGAAATAGATTAATTCAAAATGATTGTGAAAAATATTTTGAACAAATAAATATTAAAGCAGTCGAATTGGCACAAAAAGCAAGAGATATCTCAAAAAAAGATATTTTAATTGCTGGAGGTTTGCCCAATCAAAAACAAACATATGAAGCTGACTTAGGAAAAGATTTAGACTCAATAGAAAAAAATTTTTATGACCAAGCTAAAATACTTAAAAATGGAATTGATTTTTTTTATCTCGATGTAATGAGTAGTGGACTAGAGTGTGAAATTGCACTTAAAACAATTGGATCATTTAATTTACCAGCTTTAGTTGGCGTTCATCTAAGAGACAATGGTCAACTTCCTTCTGGTGAAAAAATTGAAGATATAGTTAAGAAATATAAAAATAAAAACTGGCTTGGTATTATTATGGCTTGTGTTTCTCCAAAAGCCTATGAAGCAGTTGCTAATGATTTAAAAAAAATAGATATACCTTATGGATTTAAGTTGAATGCATTTAAAAAAATACCAATAGGTTATACTGTTGCTAGCAAAGATGCGTGGGGAAATGCAGGTAATCCAAATACTGTTTTGGGAGTAAATACTGAATTAAATGAAACAAAATTCTATGAATATGCAAAAAAATTTATGGAAAATGGTGCTACAATACTAGGTGGTTGTTGCGAAATAAGACCTTCTCACATAAAAGAAATTTCTAAACTGAAGTAGTTTTTTTACTATTTGATTTTTTAACAAAATAAATACCAATAATTATAGCAACAACAGCAACTAAAACTTTAGGTGTAATTATTTCTTTCAAGAAAATGTAACTTAATATTATTCCAAATATTGGAATTAGATAGGCTACTTGAGCTTGAAAAACTAAACCATTATTTATTAGTATTTTAAATCTAAGCAACCATGCCAAACCAGTAGCAACTACTCCAAGATAAATAACAGATATTATTGATTCCATGCTTGGATTTAAATTCCAAGGTTGTTCAGTAAAAATAGTAATTGGAATTAGAAATAATGTTGCCCAAATGAGTATTGAAGCTGTTACATTTTCATTTTTTTTATTACTTATTTTAAGAGTTAATAAACCTCCAATTACATAAAAAGTTGAAGCAAAAAAAATTATTAGGGCAGAAAAAAAATTATTTTCATTAATCAAAATATCATCTGAAAAAAGAAAAACTATTCCTGAAAATCCAAGCAGAACACCAAATGTTTTTGTAAGATTAATTTTTTCATTACTGGTAAAAAAATGAGCCAATACAGTTGCACTTAACGGTGTACTTGCCATTAATATTGCGGCTAAATTACTCTGAACTTTTTGAACTCCATATGCAATTAAGAAAAAAGGAATAACTAAGTTTACCATGCCAATTAAAGCAAACCATTGCCAATCTTTTGAAAATGCTTCAATTTTTATTTTTTTGTATAAACAAAGTGCAACAACAGGTATAGCTCCAAAAAAAATTCTTAAAAATGCAATTGTAACTGGTCCAAAAGAATAAGTTGCAATTTTTATATTAAAAAATGCTGACGACCATATTAAAGCTAAAACAGTCAAAAGAATATAATCCGTTAGTTTTGGACTTCTCATTCGGATATGTCTTTAACTGAACCATTTGTAATTTTACAAAGATTTTTGAAATTAATTTTAAAAATGCTATTAGGATGACCCGCGGCTGCAAATACATTTTCAAATCTTTCTAAAGAATGATCTATAAATATATCAATTTTATTTAAATGACCTACTGGAGAAACGCCCCCAATTGTAAATCCTGTTATTTCTTTTACTTGATCAGCATTTGCCATACTTACATCTTTTTCATTTAATAATTTTTTTATTTTATTTAGAGAACACCTCTTATCACCCGCTACTAAACATAACAAGAAAGAGCTTTTTCTTCTAAGCAGTAAGCTTTTTACAATAGAGCCTACTTCTGTTTTTAAACTTTCTGAAGCATCTTTTGCGGTTCGTGCTGAACTTATTAAAGTTTCTACTTTTAATGATTCGTCAAAATCTCTAAGAGCTTTTAAAACTCTTTTAACTGGTTCTTTGTTTAATAAATCTTCCATTCAACTAATAATTGTAACAATTTGTGAATTGATAATTTCATATTAATCGCCATTTATCCATGTAAGAAATGCATAGGTGATATCTCGTTAAATTATCTTTTTATTAATGCATTTTTTGATATTAAGTTCAAATATAGGCAGAAAAAATTATGAGCTCTAATAAAGTTTTAAAATTATTGAAAGATAAGGAAATTGAGTTTGTAGACTTAAGATTCACCGATCCTAGAGGAAAGCTTCAACATCTAACAATGGATTCAACAATAGTTGATGATGATATGTTAAATGATGGTGTTTTTTTTGATGGTTCTTCAATAGCTGGTTGGAAAGCTATTAATGAGTCAGACATGATTTTAAAACCTGATTTAAGTAGACAAGTGATTGATCCTTATACTTCTCATAATACTCTTATTCTTTTCTGTGATGTTTTAGATGCTGTCAAAAAAAATCCTTATGAAAGAGATCCAAGAGGAATAGCAAAAAGAGCTGAAGCTTATTTAAAAACTACAGGATTTGGAGATAAAGCTTACTTTGGTCCTGAACCTGAATTTTTTGTTTTTGACGATGTAAAAATAAAAAATGAAATGAATGAAATAGGATTTAAAATTGATAGTTCCGAAGGCCCTTATAACTCAGGAAGAGATTATGAAAATGGAAACATGGGACATAGACCAGGAATAAAAGGTGGATATTTTCCAGTACCTCCAGTTGATAGCGCTCAAGACATGAGAGGTGAATATTTAAAAGGTTTAAGAGAAGTAGGTATTACCGTTGAAAAACATCACCACGAAGTTGCTCCTAGTCAACATGAACTTGGAATGTTGTATAATACTTTAGTAACTCAGGCAGATAACGTTCAGCTTTATAAATATGTAGTACATATGGTTTCTCATTCGTTTGGGAAAACTGCAACTTTTATGCCAAAACCTGTAAAAGGAGATAATGGATCGGGAATGCATATTCATCAATCAATTTGGAAAAATAATAAACCTGTTTTTTCAGGAGACAAATATTCAGGTTTGTCAGATACTGCTTTGCATTACATTGGTGGAATTTTAAAACATGCTAAAGCTATTAATGCTTTTTCAAATGCAACAACAAATAGTTACAAAAGATTAATTCCAGGCTTTGAAGCTCCAGTTTTATTAGCTTACTCTGCGAGAAACAGATCTGCTTCATGCAGAATACCAATAACATTAAGTAAAAATGGCGCAAGATGTGAAATTAGATTTCCTGATGCTGCAGGAAACCCTTATCTAACTTTTTCAGCAATGTTAATGGCAGGATTAGATGGTATTAAAAATAAAATTAATCCAGGTAAACCTCTCGATGAAGATTTATATGCTTTACCAGAGGATAAAGTAAAAAATATTCCTACAGTTTGTGGTTCATTAAGAGAAGCAATGGAAAGTTTGGATAGAGATAGAGGTTTTTTAAAACAAGGTGGTGTATTTTCTGATGATCAAATTGATGCATTTATAGCATTAAAATTTGAAGAAATTTATAACCTTGAGCATACTCCGCATCCTATGGAGTTTGAGATGTATTACAGTTCTTAAAATTATTTTTTGCTTTTTAGAATTTTGTCGTCAGCAATTTTATTCTTATTCACACCTTTTTTTATAGTGTACTCCAAAGTTCCGTGTGCACCAGCCTCGACTGCTTTACGTTGAGACCTAAAAAGTGACTTTTCTTTTTTGCTTTCTTCTAATTTATTAGCATGTTTTTCTAAATGTTTAGTATCTCTCATTAAGCACCATTATATCTTAAATGACTCTCCACATCCACATCTTTCAGTTTCGTTAGGATTTTTAAAGACAAAAGACGAGGAAAATTCATCTTTTTTATAGTCCATTTCAGTGCCTAAAAGATACATAATTGCACCAGGATCTACAAAAAGCTTAACTCCTTTATCTTCAATTAGCTCATCGTTTGGTTTAATTTCTTTTGTATATTCCATAGTATATGACATGCCTGCACATCCACCAGATTTAACACCTACTCTTACACCAAGAGCATTGCTTTCTGCTTTTGACATTATTTCTTTTATTCTAACAGCAGCATTTTCGCTTAATGTAATTATTTGTTTTGTCATAAATTTAATTCTAGTTTTGCAGCCTCAGACATCATTGATTTATCCCAAGGTGGATCCCATACTAATTTTAAATCAACATCTTTTACTTCTTTTATATCTTTAACACTATTTTTTACTTCATTAGGTAAACTTTCAGCTACTGGACAATTTGGGGTAGTTAAAGTCATTTTTATTTTAACATTATTCTTTTTATCAACTATTATATCATAAATTAAGCCGAGTTCATAAATATTAACTGGTAATTCTGGATCGTATATTTTTTTTATTTCACTAATTATTTTTTCTTTTAGCTTCATAGATTTTCAATATTAATTTCTTCTTGAGAATTTTTTACGGCAGAGGTTAGTGTATGCCAAGCCAAAGTTGCACATTTAACTCTCATTGGATATTGCTTAACTCCTGATAAACACATTAGTTTTGTTTTTTCATCATCATTCAGGTCATTGTTGTCTAAATTTTCTTTTTTCTTAATCATTTCTAAAAAATCTTTAACTATTTCATTAATTTGGTTTTCTTTTTTACCATTTAATAATTCAGTCATAATAGAAGCGGATGCCATTGAAATAGCACATCCACTTCCTTCGAATGAAATATCTTGAATTTTTCTATTTTCATCTAATTTTAAAAAAATATGAACCTTATCTCCGCAAAGTGGATTGTGTCCTTTGGCATCTTTGTTAAAATTTTCAGCTTTTCTTAAGTTTCTTGGATTCTTTCCGTGATCCAATATAATTTCCTGATATAATTCTTTTAAGTTCATTTTAATTCAAATATTTTTTTACATTTATTAATAGACTCGTTTAATTTATCAATGTCATCTTTTGTATTATAAACTCCAATGGATGCTCTTGCAGAAGCTGTTAAATTTAATTTTTTATGAAGTATTTGACAACAATGATGTCCAGCTCTAATTGCTACACCATCTTCATCCAATATAGTTGCTATATCGTGTGGATGTATGCCGTCAATATTAAATGAAAGTACACTTCCTCTATTTTTGGGATTGCCTATTAATTTAACTGAATTATTTTTTCTTAATATTTCTTGTCCATATTGAATTAATTCAGATTCGTGTCTTTCAATATTTTCAATTCCTGTTTTTTCTATGAATTTGATAGATTCATTGAAAGATATAACCTGGGCTGTTGCCATAGTTCCCGCTTCATATTTATTTGGAAGATTTCCATAAGTAACGCTATCTTTGCTAACTTCTTGTATCATGCCTCCTCCTCCTTGATATGGTGGTAAATCATCTAACCATTTTTTTTTGGCATAAAGTATACCCAAACCTGTTGGTCCATACATTTTATGACAAGAAATTGCATAAAAATCACAATCAATATCTTGCATATCTAGTTTTAAATGCGGCGCTCCCTGGCAACCATCAATTAGAACCGGAATGCCTTTTGAATGGGCTACTGCAGTTATTTCTTTAATTGGTAAAATTGTACCAGTAACATTTGATATATGTGTAATAGCAATTAACTTTGTGTTTTTAGTAATTTTTTTTTCAATACTTTCTACAGTGATTTCACCATCTTGATTAATTTCAGCAAAATTTATTTTTATTTTTTTTGAATTTTTTAAAAAATGCCATGGAACATAATTTGAATGATGCTCTAACTCAGTAAGCAAAACTTCGTCACCTTCATTTAGGTATTTTTGTCCAAAAGTATTGGCAACTAAATTGATTGCTTCAGTTGCGCCTTTGGTAAAAACAATTTCATTTTCATCTTTCGCATTTAAGTACTTTCTAATTGAAGATCTTGTATTTTCGTAAAGGTTCGTTGCTGTAACAGCAAGGTAATGAACACTTCTGCCTACATTAGAAAATTCTTTAGTATAAAAGTCATATATTCTATCTATTACGACTTTTGGTTTTTGCGAAGAATTAGCGCTATCTAAATAAACAAGATCATTATTATGAACTTTGCTATCAAATATAGGAAACTCTTTTTTTATATTGTTAATATTCATTCTTTTAAACTCATAATATTTTTTATTAAGTTTTTAATTTCTGAATCTGTAATTTTTTCAATGACATCTAGTAAAAAACCATTGATTAAAAGTTTTTTTGCTTCATCATAATTTAGACCTCTGGACATTAAATAAAATATTGAATCTTCATTTAAACTTCCAGATGCAGAACCGTGAGAACATTTAACATCGTCGGCATAAATCTCTAATTCTGGTTTAGCATTAAATTCGGTATTATCATTTAATAAAATAGCTTTACTCAGTTGATAACCATCGGTTTTTTGAGCTTTTGAATTAACAAAAATTTTACCTTGATAAACTGCTTTTGATTTATCTTCTAAAACACCTTTGATTAATTGATAGCTCTTAGTATTTTCAATTAAATGATTTATGTTAGTTTTAATTTCATGGTGTTTTGTTTTATTTAAAATAAAAATTCCATTTATAAAAGCTGACGAATATTTTCCATTAAGATTACAATTGATTTCATTTTTTAAAAATTCTGATCCAGATGAAAGAATAAATATTTCTGCAATACTATTAATATCCTGATTAATATTATTATAATAGTATTTTATATTGTTGTTAGAGTTATTATCAATTTTATAATTTTTCAAAATAGAATTTTTGTCAACTTCAAAGTTATAAACAATATTTATAAAATTGGTTACTGATTTGTCTTTAGAAAATTCTATAAGTTTTAAAGAACTATTTTCCTCAAGTAAAATATCAATTTTTAAATTAATACTTTTAGAAACTAAATCTTTATTAGTAATATTATAAATAACTAATGGTTTTTTTAGTGAATAATTTTTTTTTACGATTAATTTAAAATATTTACTTGCAAATGCATTATTTAAAAAAAGCAGAGAATTGTTGTTATTGTTAGCTTTTTCTATGACTAAATCATCTAATATTTCAATTTTATTTTTTTCCTCATAATCAAATTCTATTTTTTCAATTCTACCATTAACAAAAACAAGCTTGTTATGTTCTAAACTATCAACAAAAATAGATTTGTTTATTTTATTAGGTTTAGATAAATCATTATAAAAACTTAAATTTTTAATATTTTTTGAAATTATTTGGTTAAGATCTGAAAATTTCCAATTTTCTTCTCTTTTATTTGGAAACCCTTTTTCAACAAAGTTATTAAAATTTTTTCTCTTAAACTCAATATTTTCCTTCGAGAAATTTAAGCTTTTTAATAACTTTTCAAAATCTATTTTTAATTGTTCTTTCATTTAATTAAATTTTTCATATCCTTTACTTTCTAATTCTAATGCAAGCTTCGGGCCACCTGATTTGATTATTTTTCCATTCATTAAAACATGAACATAATCTGGTTTAATATAGTCTAGTAATCTCTGGTAGTGTGTAATTATTAAAAATGAATTATCTTTTTTCCTCAAAGCATTAACCCCGTCTGCAACAATCTTCAGTGCATCAATATCTAAACCGGAGTCAGTTTCATCTAAAATTGAAAGCTTTGGGTTTAAAATAGACATTTGCAATATTTCATTCTTCTTTTTTTCTCCACCAGAAAATCCAACGTTCAATTGTCTATTTAATTTTTCCTCATCAAATTTTAAATTCTTTGCTTTCAATTTTACTAATTTTAAAAACTCTATTGCATCAAGTTCTTTTTCTCCTCTGGCTTTTCTAATTGCATTAAGAGATGTTTTTAAAAAAATATTTGTATTAACCCCTGGTATTTCAAGTGGATATTGGAAAGCTAAAAATATTCCTTTATGTGCTCTCTCTTCTGTTTCAAGCTCAAAAAGATTTTTATTTTCAAATAAAATTTCTCCAGAAACTTGATAACCTTTTTTCCCTGATAAAATATTTGATAAAGTGCTTTTTCCCGATCCATTGGGACCCATAACTGCATGAACTTCACCAGCTTTTATTTCAAGGTTAAATTCATTTAAAATAGTTTTGTTGTCAATTTCAGCTTTTAAATTTTTTATTTTTAACATTTAACCAACACTTCCTTCTAAACTTATTCCAACAAGTTTTTGTGCTTCAACAGCAAACTCCATAGGTAATTGTTGTAAGACTTCTTTACAAAAACCATTAACTATCAATCCCACTGCTTCTTCAGAATTTAAGCCTCTTTGTTGACAATAGTGTAGCTGTTCTTCACTTATTTTTGATGTAGTGGCTTCATGAGCTATATTAGATTCTGGGTTTTTATTTTTTATATAAGGGACAGTATGGGCACCACATTTATTGCCCATTAATAAAGAATCGCATTGTGTATAATTTCTAGAATTTTTTGCTTTAGGAGAAATATCTACTAATCCTCTATAGGTCATGTCAGAAAAACCTGCGCTAATCCCTTTAGAAATAATTTTACTCTTGGTATTTTTTCCTAAATGTATCATTTTTGTACCTGTATCTGCTTTTTGGTGGTTATTTGTAATTGCAATAGAATAAAACTCTCCAATAGAATTATCCCCTTGGAGAACACAACTAGGGTATTTCCAAGTAATAGCTGATCCTGTTTCTACTTGTGTCCAAGAAATCTTAGAATTTGTTCCTTTGCATAAACCTCTTTTAGTAACAAAATTATAAATACCACCTTTTCCATCCTCATCTCCAGGGTACCAATTTTGAACAGTTGAATATTTAATTTCAGCATCATCTAAAGCAACTAATTCTACGTTTGCTGCATGAAGTTGGTTTTCATCTCTCATAGGAGCTGTACATCCTTCTAAATAACTTACATAACTACCTTTATCTGCAATTATTAATGTTCTCTCAAATTGCCCTGTTTGAGATGCATTAATTCTAAAATATGTTGATAGTTCCATAGGACATTTCACTCCAGGTGGAATATAAACAAAGGAACCATCTGTAAAAACAGCTGAATTTAAAGTTGCAAAGTAGTGATCAGTTAAAGGAATTACAGAACCTAAATATTTTTTTACAAGTTCAGAATGTTTTTGTATTGCTTCGGAAATTGAACAAAAGATTACTCCCACTTCATTTAGTTTGTCTTTAAAAGTTGTAGCTACAGAAACAGAATCAAATACAGCATCTACAGCAATACCATTTAATCTTTGCTGTTCTTGTAATGGTATACCAAGTTTCTTGTAAGTTTCTAAAAGTTTTGGATCAAGTTCATCTAAGTTCTTTGGTTTTTCGCTTACACTTTTAGGTGCTGAATAATAATAAATATCTTGATAATCAATTTTTGGATACTTTGGTTTTTGCCAATTTGGTTCTTTTAAATTTTTTAATCTTTCATAAGCTTTCATTCTCCAATCTAACATCCATTTTGGTTCTTTCTTTGCTTGAGATATAAATTTAATAACTTCTTTACTTAAGCCTTTGGGCGCCTTGATATTTTCTATATCGGTGGTGAATCCGTATTTGTAATCTTTTAGTTTATCTATCTCTTTTTCTCTCATTTAAATTCTATTATCTTTTTTGTTTATTAGATCGCTTAATTTTTTTTTTTCAAAAAAATTATTAATATAATCTTCAAGTTCGTCCCACAAATTATGAGTAACGCATTTTGCACTTTTTCCATTACATCCTTTTTTAGAATGCTTTTCACAACCCACTGTTTTTACTTTTTCTTCTACTGCCAAAAATACTTCTGAGATTTTAATTTCAGAAGCGTTTCTACTTAAAGTATAACCACCTTTATTTCCTCTTATGCTATTAACAATTTGATTTTTTTTCAGTTTGAAAAATAACTGTTCTAAATAATCTAATGATATCCCTTGTCTTAAAGATATATCTCTAAGAGAAACTGGCTCATTCGGATCAAATTTAGCTAGATCCGCAAGCGCCATTACAGCATACCTGCCTTTACTTGATAATTTCATATTTTCCGCAATTCATGGACTTTATATATACCTGACTAATTTAGTCAAGTTTATAACTTATTTAAAGACTTGCTTTTTGTCGCTCAATTTTGGTAGAAAAATATAATTTTTTTTTGAGAATAATTATCAAAATCTTTTATGGATAGCAAAATAGTTGAAATATTTATACCAGGACCTGCTGGAAGGCTTGAAGCAAAATATTATAAAAGTAAAAAAAATACTTCACCGATAGCTCTAATTTTACATCCACACCCCCAATATGGAGGGACGATGAATAATAAAGTTGTGGTTGATACATTTCATGTGTTTATGGAAAATGATTTTTCGGTTTGTAGAATAAATTTTAGAGGCGTTGGAAAAAGTGATGGAGAATTCGATAATGGCCAAGGAGAACTTGCTGATGCTGCTGCAGCTCTTGATTGGTTAGAAAGAGAAAATTTTGATAATTCACAATGTTGGATTTCAGGATTTTCTTTTGGGTCTTTAATTTCAATGCAATTGTTAATGAGAAGACCTGAAATAAATAGATTTATTGCTATATCTCCTCAACCAAATGTTTATGATTTTTCTTTTTTATCTCCATGTCCATCTTCAGGTTTAATGATTTATGGAAAAAAAGATGAGCTTGTACCTATTGAGGATATTGATCAATTAAATAAAAGATTAAGTGCACAAAAAGGTATTAAGGTTGAATTTGAAGCTATTCCAGATGCTAATCATTTTTTTGCAAAATCTGATCAATCATTAATAAAATCTTTGAATAAATATATAAAAAAAGAATCTGCTTTATATTAATAATTTTTAACTATTACTCCACCAGTACATTCTTCTTTACATCCCGTAGTTTCTGGAAAAGAAATAGGTAGTTTTAAATATGATCTTATAGCAAGATAACCAAATGCTTGGGATTCTGTATAGTCGCCATCTATACCAAGATAATTTATATTTTTAATTTTGTTTTTAATTTTGTTTTGAATCTTTTCTATTAAAAATTTATTTTTTCTTCCTCCTCCACAAACATAAACATCATTTTCTGAAATTTTTTTAGATAATATATCTGCTGTAAATTCTGTAATTGTAGCTGCACCATTCTCTAGCGAAAGTCCTTTTGCAAAGGACATATCAAAATCATTTATATCTAGTGACTTTTTTTTGCTAGTATTGCCATTATAAAATTTATCTAAAGATTGTTTTAAAATAAATTTATCAATATTTCCTGACTTACCAATGTTACCATTTTCATCAAAATTTTTATCAGAATTTACTTTGATCCATTTATCAATTAAACAATTGCCCGGTCCAATATCCATGCTGTTCATTTCATAATTTTCATTAATAGTTGTAATATTTGCAATTCCACCAATGTTTAAAATTGTAACTGGAAGTTTTATTTTTTTTTCTTTTCTAAAAGTTTCAACTAATAATTTATGATAAATAGGTGTTAATGGGGCTCCTTGGCCGCCATTTTTTAAATCATTTTGTCTAAAATTGTAAATAACCAATTTTTTAGTTAGCTGAGATAATAACTTTCCATCGCCCAGTTGTTTGCTGATACTGTTTTTAGGATCATGAAATATTGTTTGTCCGTGAAAACCTATAAAATTTACTTCTATTTTTGTTTTTTCAATAATTTCATTTACTACATTTGCATGAAATATTGTAATTTCTTCCTCAATTGATTTGATTTCGTCAAAGTATGTCTGGAGATCATTTTTTACGATGACTTTATTCCTAATTTTTAACAATTTCTGATGAAAATCATTGTTATATACAAAGTATTTGTCCAATATAGTTCGATATTCTTTATTACCATCTGATTGGATAATTGAAGCATCTACACCATCCATTGATGTTCCGCTCATTAATCCTAAAGCTGTATATATCTTTCCCATTCTTATTTTTTTTTATTAAATAATGTATATTGTGGAACTATAGACCTATGAATAAATTTTTAAAAGAATTTAAAGATAGAGGGTATTTCTACCAATGCACAAGTGAAGATGAATTATCTAAATTACTAGATAAAGAAAAAATCAAAGGTTATATAGGTTTTGATTGCACAGCTGAAAGTCTTCATGTTGGAAGTTTGCTTCAAATAATGTGTTTGCGATTGTTACAGAAATATGGGCATAGACCAATTGTACTGATTGGTGGAGGAACAACTAGAATTGGCGACCCTTCGGGAAAAGATAAAACAAGAAAAATTCTAAATGAAGAAGAAATAGAAAAAAATATTAAAAATATTGAAAAAATATTAAAAAATTATTTAGATAATGACGACCCAAAAACTAAACCAATTTTTGTAAATAATTATTCTTGGCTTAAAGGATTAAATTATATTTCTTTTTTAAGAGATATTGGAAAGCATTTTACAATTAACAAAATGCTTACTTTTGAAAGTGTCAAGAGTAGATTAGATAGAGAACAATCCTTAAGTTATATGGAATTCAACTATATGATTTTACAAGCATATGATTTTTTAGAATTAAATAAAAAAGAAAATTGTGCTTTACAAATTGGTGGCTCTGACCAATGGGGAAATATAGTTAATGGAACTGATCTTATAAAAAGACATTCTAATAAGCAAGCTTATGGTTTAACTACCCCTTTAATAACATTGGCTTCAGGAGCTAAAATGGGAAAAACAGAAACTGGTGCAATTTGGTTAGATAAAAAATTATTATCTTCTTATGATTATTGGCAGTTTTGGAGAAATGTTGATGACAGAGATGTAGTCAAATTTTTAAAAATGTTTACAGATTTAAATGTTGATGAAATTAATAAAATAAAAGATGAAGATGTCAATCAATTAAAAATTAAATTAGCAAATGAAACCACATCAATGCTTCATGGAAAAGATGAAGCTTTGTCTGCTGAAAAAACTGCGAAGAAAACTTTTGAAGAAAATTCATTAGGGGAAAATGTACCTTCAGTAGATGTTCAATTAAAAGATGGTAGTAATATAAATATAATTGATTTAATTATTTTATCAAAAATTGAAAAATCCAAAAGTGAAATAAGAAGACTAATTAAAGGTAAGGGTATCAGAATAAATAATGAAATAATTATTGATGAAAAATTTATAATACAAAAAAAATCATTCGGTAAAAATAATTTTTTAAAACTATCAATTGGTAAAAAGAAACATTTAAAAATTAAACTAGTTTAATTTTTTTTAATTTTTTCTAAAGTTCTAGTTATAAATCGTGGTGTTAAAGTTTTAATAGGATTTACTGTTGTTTTTAAATCTTTGGGCGGACCTTTAATTTTAAAACTAACTCCAAAAACGCCTTCTCCAACTTTTTTTCCTACTAACAAATTACCAAGTAATGGAATTGATGAAATTGTTCTATTTATAGTTGTTGCAGGCACCAAAGTTCCTCTTAAACTTACCAACTTTTTGCTTTCAACATACCCTTCCATCATTATTGATATGGCTGGACCAATTGCATAAATTTCATCAATGGTCATTAAATTACCTTTGTTTGAATAAATCATTTCAAAGTCAGTAAATCTTACACCTTCGCCTGTCAATAGATCTGCAATTCCTTGGAGTGATGCTAAAGTTAATATTTTGGCCAATACTGGTATTTTCTGAACCTTAAAATTATCAATTATTAATTTAGATTTTGAAGTGTTATTTATTTTTGTTGAACTAAAATCTAAATTTCCACCTTCAAAACCTTTAATAAATTTATATTTTTTAACAAAAGGTTTTGCTCTATCTGAATAAAATGTTGTTATTACACTTTTATCTTTTAGTGTTTTTACTGAAACAAATATCTTTTCATTTGTACTAAAATCTGAGTTTAAATTTAAATCAAAAATTTTGCTATTTTTGACCTCTAAACTTCCATTTAAATTATTAACGGTATTTTCGTCGTCAAGTTTGACTTCATCAATAATAATATTAATTTTTGAATTTAAATTCTTAAATATATTAAAAAAATTTTTACTTGGTTCAGAATTTGCAATATTTTCAATAAGCTGGATACCGTCAAAGCTTTTACCTATTAATTCATAATCAGAGTTTTTTTTGGTTAAAGTTATCTGATTTTTAAAATTATTCTTAGTTAAATAATCAAATCTTATTTTTTCTATATTTAGTATTTTATTATTATATATTTCTAAATTACTTATTTCTATTTCGTTATTAGTTTCTATATAATTTATATTTTTTAAAAGTATTTTTTTGCTAGATTCAAATCCTTTAATTTGCAATGTTGCATTATCTTTTTTAGTTTTCTCATAACTAATATCTTTAATTTTTAAATCTACATTTTTTAAATTTAAAAAAGTTTCAAAAATAGTTTTATTTTTATTTTTTATAATTTTAAAATTTACCGAATTTTTAAAATTTTCATCAATGTAAAATTCGCTAGATCCTTCTATTAAAAATTTTTTTTCTGCATACTTGATATTAAGCTTGTTTTCTTTTAATTTTATTAAATTATTGTAGTCTTTTACATAATTATCAATTTTATATAAATCATATTTTAAAATTAATTCATCTAAATTCAATTTAGAATTAACTTTAAGATTTTTAATTTTAAATTTTTTATTTAAATCAAAGCTAAATTCTGAAGTTGAGTCAAATTTAGTATTAGAAAAATCAAAGTTTTCTAAATTATCTTTAAATACTAATAAAATTACATCATTATTAATTTTATCTTTTTTATTTTTTAAATTTCCTTTTACAAAAAATTTATCATTTTTTTTCTGTATATTTAAAAATTCTGAATTAAATTTTATTTCATTAAATTTAAATAAAATTTTTTCAAAGTTATAATTATTGTCATTAACGGTAAAATTAAAATTTAACTCTTTAATATTTTTATTTTTATGTATTATTAATTCAGTATTTGAAATTTTTCCTGTTAAATTATAATTACTTTTTAATTTTCCAGAGTTATCAAAGCTTAAATCTACATTTATCTGTGCTGTTCCACTCTTTAAGAATTGGTTTAGTAAAATAAGCTGTGGTACATTGTTGGTAAGCCTATATAAATTGATATAACTAGTTATTTCATTGTTTTTGCTCTTTATTGAAAGATTGTTTATGGCAAATTTATTTTGAAAATATGATGATATCAAAATATTTGATGAAATTTCATTTAACTCTATTTTCTCAGAATTATTTAAGATTATTTTAGGATTTTTAGTCTTAATTTTTATTGTGATATTTTTTAAATCTAAATGTAACTTTATTTTCTTTAGCTCTATATCTAAATTATTATTTTGTTTTTTAATTTGATCTTTTATAATTGAATTAAAATTTGACGTCGTAATTCCAAAATACGCAAAATATCCTAAAAACAATAAAAACAAAATGGATATTAAGATTAATATTTTTAAAAAAAATTTAATCATTTAGTTTATAAAGCGAGCTTTCTAAAAATTCATCAATTTCACCATCTAATACTTTGTTGGGACTAGAGCTTTCAAAATTTGTTCTATTGTCCTTAACCATTCTATATGGGTGTAAAACATATGATCTAATTTGATGGCCCCATCCAATATCTGCCTTTGATTCTTCAGAACTTTTTAATTGTTGCTCTTTTTTTTTTAATTCATATTCGTAAAGTCTTGCTTTTAGCATGTTCATGCAAGTTTCTTTATTTTTATGCTGTGATCTATCGTTTTGGCATTGAACAACTATTTTTGTTGGTACATGGGTTATTCTTACCGCGCTATCTGTAGTGTTAACATGTTGTCCACCTGCTCCACTAGATCTATAAGTGTCAATTCGCAAATCCTTTTCTAGTATCTCTACTTTGATGCTTTCGTCAATTACAGGATAAACCCAAACGCTTGCAAAACTTGTGTGTCTTCTAGCTCCAGAGTCAAATGGTGATATTCTTACCAGACGGTGGATTCCTGATTCTGATTTTAAAAATCCATAAATATAATTTCCATCTATTTTTATTGTTGATGATTTAATTCCTGCTTCATCACCTTTGTGCTCGCTAATTAATTGACATTTATAATTTTTACTTGATGCCCATTTCATATACATTCTTCTTAGCATTTCTGCCCAGTCCTGGCTTTCCGTTCCACCAGCTCCAGCATGTATTTCTAAATAAGCATCTAAGCTATCCGCTTCATTAGATAAAAAACATTTTATTTCATTTTTTTTTATATTCTTGTGTAACTCTAAAATATTATTTTCAGACTCTTTTAAAATTGTTTGATTATTTTCTTCTTGGGCAAGATTATATAAATCGGTAATTTCATTGAATTGTTTTAAAGAAACTTCATAACTTTGAACCAAATCTTCATAAAGTTTTTTTTCTTTTAAAATCTTTCCAGCTTTTGATTTGTCATCCCAAAAATTTGGTTCTAAAATTATTTTATTTATATTTTCTAACCTGAAATAAATACCTTGTTTTTCAAAGATACTCCTGAATTTTTAGGTTCATTTTTTTTATTTCAGTCTGGTAATTTAAAAAATCAATACTCATTAATAGAATTTTAATATATTATTTTTATATAATTTTAAATTTAAATCATCGTTAATTGACAAATTTTTTGTTAAATCATTTTTTTTAAATGCTTCAATTATAGTTGTTTTAGACCCAAAATCTGCTTTCCTTCCAGTTTTTTGATCAATTACTAAAAATTTAATATTTTTTGCTACCTTAAAAGGTCTTGCGTCGACTCTTTTTACTGATTTTTTTATAAATGATTTAAAAATAGGTAATGCTGTCTTTGCGCCTGTTTCATATTTTCCAAGAGTTTTTGGTTCATCGTGTCCTACATAAACACCAATAACTAGGTTTGAAGTAAAGCCAACAAACCATGCATCAGTATTTTCATTTGTTGTTCCAGTTTTTCCTGCTAAATCTAGATTTAAATCTTTTAATCTTCTTCCAGTTCCTCTTTTAATGGCACCTTCTAGCATAGAAGTAATTTGATAGGCAGTTTCCTCTGAAAAAATTTGCATAAAATTATCTTTAATTTTTGGAACATCGTTTCCTAAATACGAAATTTCTTTACATTTTTCACAAACTCTTTTTTCTGAATTAAAAATAGTATTTCCTTCACTATCTTGAATCCTATCCAAAAATATTGGTTCAATTAATTTACCACCATTTACAAATGAACTGTATGCGGATGTTAGTTTTAATAAAGTTGTCTCTGTTGATCCTAGTGAAATTGATAATACTTTGTCAGGATTATCATAAATTTTTAAGCTTTTTGCAAAATTTGCAATTTTATCAATTCCAATTTCCTGGGCAATTCTAACTGTCATCAAATTTCTAGATTTTTCAAGTCCTGTTCTAATTGTAGAAGGTCCATAAAATTTCTTACCATAATTTTCTGGTTTCCACATTTTCAAATCTTCTCCTTGATCAAGCACAACAGGAGCATCTAGAACTAGTGTAGATGGTGTGAAATTATTTTCCAAAGCTAAAGCATAAACAAAAGGTTTAAAAGCTGACCCTGGCTGTCTAAGAGCTTGGGTGGCTCTATTAAATTCACTTAATTTAAAACTAAACCCGCCTGACATAGCAAGAACTCTTCCTGTGTAAGGATTTAATACTACTATTCCTCCATTTGCTTTTGGAACTTGTTGTAAACTATATAAATTATCTTTAATATTTTTTACATAAATAATATCACCTATATTAAAAATTTTATCTAATTCTTTTTTTGTCCATGATGAGTCTTTGTATTTTATAATTCCTTGGTTTTTTTTTTCCGTTTCAATTTCTACTGAAAATTTGTTAATTTTTTTAACAATTGCAAGATCCCATCCTATTATTTTTTCTAATTTGTATTTTTTTAAATTTTTATTCCATTGATCTGTAATTTTTTTATTTAATATAGGGCCACGCCAACCTTTTCTTCTGTCGTATTCTTCTAATCCTTCTCTCAAAGATTGTGTTGCAAAAGATTGTAGTTCTAAATTTATAGGAGTTTTTATTGTAAAACCTTGCTTGTAAATTTTATTAAAACCATATTTTTCAACAAGATATTTTCTTACATCTTCCACATAATACCTTGCATCTTCTAAATATTTCTTTTTTCTTTTACTTAATTTTATTTTTGAATTAATTAATTCATTATATTTTTCTTTATTTATATACGAGTTTTCTAGCAAATTTTTTATAACTAAATTTCTTCTATGTTTTGCTAAATCAACATTTTTGAAAGGATTATATTTACTTGGAGCTTTAGGAAGAGCCGCTAAAAGTGCAGCTTCTGCGTAGTTTAATTTGCTTATTGGTTTATCAAAATATTCTAAACTTGCAGATGCAATTCCATATGATCCTTCTCCTAAATATATTTGATTAAGATATAATTCTAGTATTCTTTCTTTTGATAGTGCTCTTTCTATTCTAAATGCAAGTATGGCTTCTTTAATTTTTCTATTAATGCTTACTTCATTGGTTAGAAGGAAGTTTTTGGCTACTTGTTGTGTAATTGTTGAGGCTCCTTCTAATCTTTTTGAAGAAATAACATTTGAAACATTGTTAATTGTAGCTCTCACAATGCCCTTGGCATCAACACCAGGATGGTAAAAAAAATTTTTATCTTCAGCTGATAAAAATGAATTAATAACAATTATTGGTATGGAATCGTATGGAACAAATATTCTTTTTTCAGAAGAAAAGTCACTAACCAATTCACCTCCTCCTGAATACAACTTGCTTGATACTGCAGGTTTGTACATTTTTAAAAATTTATAATCTGGTAATTTGTTCGAATAAACCCAAAGTGTTCCTATAATTAGGGCAAAAGAAAATAAGGCTCCTGATGCTAAAAAAATAAGAACTTTTTTAAATAGCTTGCTCATTTTTGTATAATTTAGTTTACGAATTTGTTAAACTTAAGGCACAAAATTTATAAAAAACTAATGAAAAACAATAATAAAAATCTATGTCAAAAAATTTATATATTGATGCATCGCATCCAAATGAAACTAGAGTTGTACTTAAATCTGATGATAACATTGAAGATTACGAGTATGAAAGTGTAAACAATAGTTTAATAAAAAATAATATTTATCTTGGAAAAGTAAGCAGGATAGAACCTTCTCTACAAGCAGCTTTTATTGACTTTGGTAGAGAAAGACATGGTTTTTTGTCTTTTAACGATATTCAATCTGACTATTACCAGATACCACAAAGCGATCTAGAAAAAATTAAAGAAGAAGAAGAAAAAGTAAGAGAAGAATTAATTAAAGAAGACGAAAAAACTGAACAAAATTTTATTGATGAAAATAAAAATATAGAAGAAAATAATAATGGTGAAAATTTAAACCAAGACCCTCTTGAAAAAACACCTTTAGAAAATAAGATAGAACAAAGCAAAAAGGAAAAAAGATATCCAACAAAAAGATATAAGATTCAAGAAGTTATTAAGCCTAATCAGGTAATTTTAATTCAAGTATTGAAAGATGAAAGAGGACTAAAAGGTGCTGCACTAACCACATTTATTTCTATAGCGGGAAAATATATTGTTTTAATGCCTAACACTCCAAAAGGAGGTGGAATTTCTAGAAAAATTTTTAATCCAGCAGATAGAAAAAAAATTAGAAAAATTTTAAATGAAATTCAAATTCCTAAAGAAATGGGACTGATTGTAAGAACGGCAGGATCTAATAAAACAAAAAATGAAATTGAAAATGATTTGGATAATTTAATTAATATTTGGAATTCAATAAAGGAAAAAGCTATTAATTCTATTGCGCCAAATATAATTCATCAAGAAAGTGATATCATAAAAAGATCAATTAGAGATATGTATGATGAGGAAACTCAAAGTGTAATCGTTGAAGGTAATGAGGGTTATCAAAAAGCAAAAAATTATATGAAGCTAGTAATGCCGAACAATGTTAAAAAAATAAAAAAATATAGAGATAAAGTGCCTTTATTTTTTAAAGAAAATATTGAATCCATGCTATATCAAATTTTTGAGTCCGAGGTTAAGCTAAAATCAGGAGGCTACCTTGTAATTAATCCAACTGAAGCTTTGGTCTCTATTGATGTTAATTCTGGAAAATCTATTAGACAAAAAAATGTTGAAAGTACTGCTTTAGACACAAATTTAGAAGCTGGAGAAGAAATCGCAAGACAAATTAAATTAAGAGATTTGTCCGGTTTAATCATAATAGATTTTATTGATATGCTGAATTACTCTAATAAAAGACTAGTAGAAAGAAAACTTAAGGACAGGTGTAGAACTGATAGAGCCAGAATTCAAATAGGAAGAATAAGTAATTTTGGCCTTCTAGAAATGTCAAGACAAAGATTGAGAGAAAGCAATATTAAATGGAATCTAAAATTATCTAATGAAACTTTTGCTCTAAAAGTAATTAAATTAGTAGAATTAAAAACACTAGAAAACAATGCAAAAATAGTAAAAATATACTTGAATGACAAAATAAGTAATTTTATCAAAGAAAGTTACTATGATGATTTTAATTATTTTAAAAGAAAAAATAAAATTGAAATTAATTTGTTTGAAAACAATGCTTTAGGGTTAGATGATTATGAAATCGAATTTTTGTCTAAAACAAACAAAGTGATAGAAAAAGTAGAAAAAATTTCTAATTTAAAAAAGTTAGAAATTTTTAAACCCGAGGCTAAAAATTACAATATTAATAAAAAGAAATTCAAAAAGAAAAAGTTTTATAAAAAAAATATAAAAAAAAATTAAATTAATCCTTTTTTTGGAGACGAAGCGTTGCCATAAATATTTTTTTTTATTCTGCCTGATAAATAAGATTTTCTACCTGCAATTACTGCATACTTCATTGCTTCAGCCATTTGATAGGGTTTTTTTGCTTTTGCTATAGCAGTATTTATTAATACACCATCACAACCCATTTCCATCGCTATTGATGCATCTGAAGCGGTTCCTATGCCAGCATCAATTATTAAAGGAAGCTTGGTTTGCTTTCTAATAATTTGTATGTTTAATTTGTTTTGTATTCCTAAGCCTGAGCCAATTGGAGCAGCTAATGGCATTATAGCTTTTGCTCCAACGTTTTCTAATCTTTTTGCCATTAAAGGATCGTCGTTACAATAAACCATAACTTCAAAGCCTTCTTTAGTTAAAACTTCTGTTGATTTTAGTGTCTCAATCATATCGGGAAGTAAATTTTTTTTATCTCCTAAAACTTCTAATTTAACTAATTTCCATCCTCCAATTTCTCTAGCAAGTCTAAGTGTTCTTAATGCTTCGCCGGAATTAAAACAACCTGCGGTGTTAGGTAAATAAGTAATTTTTTTCGGATCAATATAGTCCATCAAAAGTGGTTTATTCTTATCAGCTATATTTACTCTTCTTACTGCGACAGTAACCATTTCTGCACCGGAAATTTTTATTGCTTTTGCGCATTCAATCATATTTTTATATTTTCCAGTACCAACTATAAGTCTTGAATTAAGCTTTTTTTTTGCAATTTTAAGGAAATCTTTTTTTTTCATCACCCTCCACCTATAAAATGAACTATCTCAATACTATCATTATTGTTTAATTTGATTTTGTTTATTTTCTTTTTATTCAAAATTTTTTTATTTAATTCTATAGCCACTTTATTTAAAGGTATTTTGAGTTTTTTAATTAATATCTCAATTGACTCATTCTTATTAAATATAACTTTTTTTCCATTTACCTTGATTTTTATTTTATTTTTAAATTTCATGCATTATAAGCTTATTGTGAATAATATAATAATTATTAATGGTCCAAATCTTAATCTATTAGGTGAAAGAGAACAATCCCAATATGGAAAAATTACATTCAGTGATTTAAAAAATATATGTTTAGAACATTCAAAAAAAATAGGAGTAAAATTAGATTTTTTCCAGTCAAATTTGGAAGGAGAAATAGTAACTAAAATACAAAATGCTAGAAAAGAATATGATGGCATAATTATCAATGCTGCTGGATATACCCATACTTCTGTATCTATTCGCGATGCTCTAGATATATTTAAAAAACCAACTATAGAATTACACATTTCAAATATATATAAAAGAGAAGAATTTAGACAAAAATCCCTTATAAGTAATATTGTCAGTGGAATTATTTGTGGTCTTGGATCAAATGGTTATATTTTGGCCATAAATGCAATGCAAGAATTGCTAAAAAATGGAAATAGATAAAAAAATTATAATCAAGTTAATTCAGGTCTTAGAGGATTTAAAAAAATCATCAAAAGGCATTGATATTGAAACTAAAGATAGTGTTGTAGAAGAAGAAATAGATTTATCAGATAAAATAATTGTAAAAAGCCCTATAGTTGGAACTGCATATCTTGCTGCAGAACCAGGAGGAAAAAAATTTGTTGAAGTTGGAAAAAAAATAAAAAAGGGAGACACTGTTATGATTATAGAAGCCATGAAAACAATGAATCATGTTCCTACAACGTCAGACGGTGTAGTTAAAGAAATTTGTGTTGATAATGGTCAGCCAGTCGAGTTTGATCAAAAAATTTTAATTCTTGAGTAATGTTTAAAAAAATATTAATTGCCAATCGAGGTGAGATTGCGGTTAGAGTTATTAGAGCTTGTAAAGAATGGGAAATTTCAACTGTAGCCATTCATTCGGACGTTGATAGAGATAGTATGCATGTAAGATTAGCAGACGAAAGTGTGTGCGTAGGAACTCACCAGCCTTTAAATAGTTATTTAAATATTCCAGCAATAATGTCTGCAATTGAACTAACAAATGCAGAAGCTGTTCATCCTGGTTATGGTTTTTTATCAGAAAATCCAGAGTTCGCAAAAATTTTAGAGGATTATAAAATTAAATTTATTGGACCCTCTTCAAAATTAATACAAATGATGGGGGACAAAATACAAGCAAAAAGAATAGCAAAAGAATATGGCCTTCCAGTTATTGAAGGTTCAGATGGTGGAGTAAAAGATAAAAAACATGCTAAAGAAATTTGTAAAAAAATTGGTTTTCCAGTTTTGATAAAAGCTTCTGCAGGTGGTGGAGGTAAAGGAATGAAAATAGTTTATAAAGAATCTGAATTTGACGATTTGTTTGCTACAGCTAAGTCAGAAGCACAAAAATATTTTGGTAATGAAGAAGTTTATATAGAAAAATTTTTTCAAAATCCTCGTCATATTGAAGTACAAGTTCTTTCTGGAAAAAATAGAACTGTTCATTTACATGAAAGAGATTGCTCTGTTCAAAGACGCCATCAAAAATTAATTGAGGAAACACCTAGCCCTATTTTAAATGAAAGTATAAGAAAAGATTTATTTGAAAAAACAGTGAATATGGTAAGTAAAATTGGCTACGAAAACGCGGGTACAGTAGAGTTTATATATGAAGACGAAAAATTTTTTTTTCTAGAAATGAATACTAGAGTTCAAGTTGAGCACCCTGTTACAGAAGTTGTTACTGGTATAGATATTATAAAGGAACAAATACACATTGCATTTTCAGGCGAAACTGCGCTAAAACAAGATGACATTGTTCCTAGAGGACATGCGATTGAATGTAGAATAAATGCAGAAGATCCTAGTAAAAATTTTCAACCATCTCCTGGAAAAATTACAATGTGCCACCAACCTTCTGGCTTTAGAACAAGAGTTGATGGCTCAATATATCAAGGTTACAAAATTACTCCTTATTACGACAGTATGGTTTGTAAGTTAATTTGCCATGGAAGAAATAGAACAGAAGCTATTCAAAGAATGAAAAGATCTTTGGATGAATTTGTAATTGAAGGCATCACAACAACAATAGATTTGCATAAAAAACTATTAGATCACCCAAAATTCGTTAAATCTGATTTTAATGTTTCTTGGCTAGATAAAGAAAAAATTATTTAATAACACTTGATTAGCCATATATCATAAACTGGATGGTCAAATAAACTTATTGAAGGACTTGACGAAAATGTCCATCCGTTAAAAACAAAAACTTTATCATTATTTTTTAATGTAATATCTTGAACTTGCATATAAGCAGTGACTTCAGGGTTATCGTCGAATTCTGAATTTTTACATTTTAAAATTTTAATAATTAAATTTTCAAATTTAGTTTCTTGTTCAATATTTAAAGATAATTGGCTTGTTTTTGAGCTAACTTTATCTAAAATTTTTATTTCCACAAAATTTAAATCACTAGCAAAGGATTTAATACTAAATATTAAAAATAAAAAAATTAAGTAAAAATACTTTTGTATTTTAATTTTTCCAAGTTTTGTATTTTTTTTTAATTGCATCTGTATTGCCTTTAGGGCTATACGCTTCATTTGAACCTGTTAAATTTGGTTTGTGTGGTTTTTGCCATTCAAATTTTTCTAATTCATGTGAATTTTCAATTTTATTAGGTGTGAAGTGCATCCAAGAATACCATTCGTTTGGGATTTTTGATGCATCAACTTCCCCATTATAAATTACAAATCTTTTTCCTTTTTTTGTTTTATAATATTTATTTCCATAACTATCTTTTCCAACAAATTTTCCAAAAAAAAATATTGTTAATCTTGTTCCAAGAGTTTGGTGATTCCACCAAGTAAAAATTTGTTTAATGACTGTCAACATAAATTTTATAAAAATTATTCAATTCAAAATTGTAAAAAATAAATTAGACTAAAATTATAATTTGTATATACAATATTTATATAAAGACTCAAAAAAAATTATTTAAAGGAAATATGGCGAAATATTTGGTTGAAACTTACTACAATTGTACATTTAAAGTCAGTCACTATCTGGATGAAATTAACACAAATGAATTAAAAAATTTAGAAAAAAGAGATGATGGAAAATTTGAAATTATTGATGTTAAACTGGATAATAGAAAAACTAAAAATCTAGATAAAATTAGCAATATTTCAGATAGCAACAAACAAAATAATGTTAAATTAGATATACCAACAGATATAAAAGCTGCTTCTATAAAAAATAGTATTCCCTTAAAAAATAATATTATAGATCAAAGCAATAAAAGATTTGGTATGCCTGATAGAAGAAAGGGTTATATACAAAAAGCAACCATTGGTGATCATAAAGTTTATCTTCATACTGGAGAATATGAAGATGGAAAGATAGGAGAAATATTTATTGATACCAGCAAAGAAGGGGAGTTAGTAAAAGCCTTAATGAACAATTTTGCTATAGCTATTTCTCTAGGTTTACAATACGGAGTGCCACTTGATGAGTATGTTAGTGCTTACGTTGGAACCAAATTTGAACCATCTGGTAAAGTTCTCGGAAATGATAGAATATTAAGCGCTACATCTATACTTGACTATATATTCAGAGAATTAGCAATATCGTATTTAAATAGAGAAGATCTTGCTCATACTCCTTCTATTGGAAATGTAGAAAAACAAATAGAAGAAAAATCCGAAGATATAAATAATGATGACCAAAATCAATTATTAAAAATTGTTAAAGACATTTCAAGTAAAGGTTTTTTAAGAAGCAATTATAAAAAAAAACTAGTAGATCTTTCAGATATAAGAATTAACTTGAAAGGAAAAAAGTAATTATTTATTTTTTTTCAAGGATAAGTTTAATTCTTTTAATTGTTCTTCGCTAACTTTAGATGGAGCATTCATCATTAAATCCTGTGCATTTTGGTTCATGGGAAACATTGTGACTTCTCTTATATTTTTTTCTCCTGCTAATAGCATTATTATTCTATCTATGCCTGGAGCAATACCTCCGTGCGGAGGAGCTCCATAGCTCAATGCATTAATCATTCCACTAAATTTTTCATCAACAACTTTCTTTTCATATCCAGCAATTGAAAACAGCTTGTACATTAATTCAGGTATATGATTTCTAATAGCTCCGGAAGATAATTCAACTCCATTACAAACTATATCATATTGGTAGGCTTTAATTTCTAACGGCTTTGATAAATCAAGTTTTTTTTTATTCCCTTGAGGCATGGAAAAAGGATTGTGGCTAAAGATAATTTTTTTAGTTTTTTCATCTTCTTCAAACATTGGGTAGTCAACAATCCAGCAAAATGCAAAAGAATCATGGTTTATAAGTTTTAATTCGTTTGCAATTTTTTCTCTCGCCAATGAAAGTATATTTTCTACTTCACTTTTTTTTCCACATGCTAAAAAAATGCTATCACCTACTTCAGCATTTGATATTTTCATAATTTCCTTGATTGAATCTGAGCTAAAAAATTTACCTACCGGACCTTTTCCTTTTATTTCGGTTTCTTTTTCGATCGTGAAATATGCTAATCCAGAAGCTCCCTGATCTTTTGCCCATTTGTCAATACTATCAAAAAAACTTCTAGGTTTGTCCTTAGTTTTTTTTGCAATTATCCCTCTAACAATACATCCTTTGTTTACTAGTTTTTTAAAAATTTCAAAATTTACATCATCTCTTTTAAAAATTTCTGTAAATTCATTTATAATTATAGGATTTCTCAAATCAGGTTTATCCGTACCATATTTAACCATTGCATCTGAGTAAGTTATTTTTGGAAATTTATCACAAAGTATTTTTTTGTCTGAAAATTTTTTAAAAACATTTAACATTAATTTTTCTACTACTTTAAAAACATCTTCTTGTTCTACAAAAGACATTTCTAAATCAAGTTGGTAAAATTCTCCTGGACTCCTATCCGCTCTAGCATCTTCATCTCTAAAACAAGGGGCTATTTGAAAGTATCTATCAAAACCTGAAACCATTATCAGTTGTTTGAATTGTTGTGGAGCTTGAGGTAGTGCATAAAATTTTCCTGGGTTCAATCTGCTTGGAACCAAAAAATCTCTAGCACCTTCTGGGCTTGATGATGTTAAAATAGGTGTTTGAAATTCTAAAAAACCAAGTTTTTCCATCTCTGATCTAATGAATGAAATAACTTTAGATCTTAAAATTATATTTTGATGTATTTTTTTTCTTCTTAAGTCTAAAAATCTATATTTTAATCTAATTTCTTCAGAGTATTCTTGATCTGAAAAAACTGGCATCGGTAGTTCTTTTGTAGTTCCTAAAATTTCATAAGAAATTATTGATATTTCTATTTCCCCGGTATCCAATTCTTTGTTCAAAGTATCTTTTGTTCTTTCTAGAACTTTGCCATCTATTTTTAAAACTGTTTCAAGAGGAAGTTTTTCCAAATCTTTAAAATTTTGATGAGTATTTTCAATTACACATTGAGTTATTCCATAATTATCTCTTAAATCTAAAAATAATAAATTTCCATGATCTCTTTTTTTATTAATCCATCCGCTTAAAGATATCTTTTTATTTTTATCCTTAATGTTTAATTCACCACAATTATGAGTTCTATATTTATTCAAAATTTTCCTATAAAATTTGCTTAATTATTTTTAAATCTATTGCTTTCTTTTTTTTTAAACTCAACTCATCAACTTTATATATAAAATCAGCAATTTTACCATATGATCTGTCTATTCTTTTAATTATGAAATCAATAAGTTTTTTATTAATTAGAATTTGTCTGTCAGAAAAACTTTTTAGTATAATTGCAAACATTAGCTCATCGTCAGGATTTTCAATTTTTGCAAAAAGGCAGTTTTTTGATCTTGATTTTAAGTCATTTAAATTAAAATTAATTTCATTTATTGGGTTTATTGAATTAATTATTAAATATTTATTGCTCTGGTCAACCAGATTAAATATTGAATACATAAGTTTTTCATCACAATTATTTTCAAAATCATCAATTATAATATTTTCATAAAGCTTAAATTTTTTATAAGAATTTTCGTTGATCTCCTTTTCATTTATTTTAAACCCTTTATTTTTGTTTAAAAAAATATTTGAAAGATGAGTTTTGCCGCTAAATTTTTCTCCATATATGTTTAAAATATTTTTTTCCCATTTTGGCCATTTTTCAATTAATTGAAAAGCAAAATAATTACTTTTGCTTACATAAAAATCATCATAATTAAAATTTTGATTATTTTTAAAATTTAATAATAATTGACTTAAATTTTTCACTCAATTCTCCAAATCGATTCATTTGTATTTAATTTAATATTATCATTTGAAAATTCATTTATAAATTTATCTGGAGTACTATTATATATTATTTTATAAATTAATTTATCATTATTAATACTATCAATATAAAAACTAGAGACTAAATCAAGATTGTAAAGTTTTTTGTCTAATTTTTTTATTAGTTTATAATTTTTTGAATTTACTGAAAGAGTTATTGGTAATTTTATTGAAACATTGATTATATTCAATTTCTTCCATTGATTTTCAAACTCTAATTTTAAATTATTAATTATATTTTCTATAGATTGATTTTCATGCCAGTCAAATTTTTTATTAGAAATAATTGTTTTATTGTTCAAATTAGACTTCATTAAAGCATTAAAGCTATTTTCTTTTTGAAATAAAATTAATATTATATAATTATCAATTTCATACTTTGATACAATTTCATTAAAATTATACTCTTCAATGTTGTTAATATTTTTTTTTATAAAATTAATGTCCTCTATATCTTCATTCGGCAAAATATAATTTAATAGGTAGTGTTTTTTTTTAGATTTATTCCAATTAGTGTAAAATGGATTTTCTGAAAATAATAAAATTTGTTTTTTTTCGTTGTTAATTAATATTGGTATCAAAAGTAAAGTTTTTTCTTTTGGAATTGAAGGAAAAATGTTTTTTTTCTCTAAATATTTAAATAATTCTTTTTTGCTAAATTCTACTTCAAATTTTGAAACGTATTTGTTATCAATAAATTTTTCGTCAACGATTGAAAAAGATTCAATTAAGCTATAGATGGTTTTTAAATTTGTTAATTTGCTTACCTGTTCTACATTTGTAATAGTGATTCTTAAAATCAACTCTTCAAAAGCTTTTTTAAAAGCCATATCAATAACCGCTTCTTTATTAAAATCATTGTCATAAGTTTTTGATATTTCTAAGTCTACTACCTTATAGGTATTTGCATTTGCATTGACTGTGGAAAACTTAATAAAAAATATTATGAAAAATAAAAACAATATATAAAACGAAATATTGAATTTGTATTTTTTTTTAAAAGTATTGATCATAGATGAAAAATAACAATCTAACATATGAAAAGAGTGGAGTTAATATTAAAGCTGCTGATAATTTTGTAAAATTCATATCTTCAATATCAAAAAAAAGAGTAAATAGTAAGAATTTTCAAAATATTGGTGGATTTGGCTCAATTACCAGTATCCCTAAAAATTTAAAAAATCCACAGCTTGTTGCAAGTACAGATGGTGTTGGAACAAAAATTGAAATTGCAAATGAATTAAACAAATTTAATACAATTGGAATAGATCTTGTGGCAATGTGTGTTAATGATTTAATTGTACAAGGAGCTAAGCCTCTTATTTTTTTAGATTACATTTCAATTAACAAAATTGATTTAATAAAATTAAAACAAATCATAAAAGGAATTATTAAAGGATGTAAAATTTCAAATTGTGAATTGGTTGGAGGTGAAACAGCAGAAATGTCAGGAACCTATTCAAAAGGAAAATTTGATATAGCAGGTTTTTCAGTAGGAATTGCTGATAAAAATAAAATTCTAGATAAGTCAAAAATTAAATTGAATGACTTAATTGTGGCTATTCCTTCTAATGGAGTACATTCAAATGGATATTCCTTAATAAGAAATATATTAAAAAAAAAAAATATAAAATTAAAAAAAAATAAATTTTTAAGAAAAGAATTAATTAAAATTACAAAAATTTTTGTGAAACAAATTTTAAATTTAATTAATAAGAGATTAATTAATGGTTGTGAAAATATTACTGGTGGAGGAATTGAAGATAACATTAAAAGAGTTTTACCTTACAATCTATGTGCAAACATTGATTTAAAAAAAATAAAACCAAATTCTATTTTTAAATGGATTCATGATCAGGGAGTAAATGAAAAAGAAATGATAAAAACATTTAATTGTGGAGTTGGCTTCTCTATAATAATTAATTCTAAAAATTTAAAAAAAATTAAAAAATATTTCTCAAAGAATTTTCAACCGTATGTAATAGGAAAAATTATTAATGGAAAAAAAAATGTTTATTTAAATGGAAAAATTAATTGGTAAAAAAAAATTAAAAGTTTCTGTTTTTATTTCGGGCAGAGGAACCAATTTAAATTCACTAATAAATTTTTCAAAAAGAAAAAACTCTCGAATTAAAATTGTTTTAATTATTACTAATAATAAAAATGCAAAAGGAATATATTTTGCAAAAAAGAATAAAATTAAATTCTTGTTTGTTAATTATAAAAATAAAAATAATGCAGAAGATAAAATTTTAATTAATTTAAAAAATCACAATATTAATTTTATTTGCTTGGCAGGCTTTATGAAAATTTTATCAAAAAAAATAATAAATATTTATAAAAATAGAATCTTAAATATTCATCCATCGCTACTTCCGAGGTATAAAGGTCTAAATACACATAAAAGAGTAATTAAAAATAAGGAAAAATTTACTGGTTGTACAGTTCATTTGGTTAACTCAAAATTAGACTCGGGTAAAATAATTTTGCAAAAAAAAATTAAAATATTAAAAAAATTAAATGAAAATTCTTTATCTAAAAGAGTGCTAAAAATTGAAAATTTGATTTATCCTAAAGCTATAAAAAAGTTTATTAACTCTAATCTTTAAAAAAGAAATTAATTTCAATTTTTGCGTTTTCTGGGCTATCTGAGCCATGAACTGAGTTTTTATCTATAGAGATGCCATATTTTTTTCTAATGGTGCCCTCTTCTGCTTTTGTAGGGTCAGTCGCTCCCATTAATTTCCTATTTTCTAATACTGCATTTTCTCTATCTAATATCATCACAACAATTGGACCTGATGATAAGTATGAGCATAAATCATTATAAAAGGGTTTGGATTGATGAACTTGATAAAATTTTTCAGCTTCATGTTTTTCAAGTTTAATTTTTTTTTCTTTAAAAATTTTAAAACCATTTTTTATAAACTCTTGTTTAATTTCCTCGCTAAGATTTCTTTCTACCGCATCCGGTTTAATTATAGATAGTGTTTGTTCGTTATTATTCATAATTATCTTCCACAAATTTATTTAATAATCTTACTCCATATCCTGTGGCGCCACCTGGATTTAAAGCGCCAGCGTATTTTGAAAAAGCCATTCCAGCTATATCAAGATGTGCCCAAGGTGTTTTATTGATAATAAATCTTTGTAAAAATTGCGCTGCTGTAGTTGAGCCAGCACCTCCTGCATAGTTTATGTTTTGCATATCTGCATTTTTGGAGTCCAAAAGTTTATCGTAGTTTTTATGTAGTGGTAATCTCCATACTTTTTCATCAACTTTTTCTCCAGCTTCAATAATCTGTTTGGATAATTTATCATCATTTGAAAAAAGTCCCGCATATTCAGAACCTAATGAAACAATTATAGCTCCTGTTAAAGTTGCTAGGTCAACAATAAAATTGGGTTTAAATTTTTTTTCAGTAAAAGTTAAAGCATCTGCTAATACCAATCTTCCTTCTGCGTCAGTATTTAATACTTCTATGGTTTTTCCACTATAGGATTTTACAATGTCGCCAGGTCTTTGGGCATTGCCTCCTGGCATATTTTCAACAAGTCCTACAACTCCTACAGCATTTATTTTTGCTTTTCTTAGAGCAAAATTTTTCATTAATCCTACCACAACAGCTGAGCCTGCCATATCATATGTCATATTTTCCATGAATCTAGCTGGCTTTAAAGAAATTCCACCCGTATCAAAGCAAACTCCTTTTCCAACGAAAGCTAAAGGTTTTGATTTAGATTTTGTTCCTTTCCATTCCATTGTCACAAGGTATGATCCTCTGATACTTCCTTGGCCAACTCCAACTAATGCGTTGCATCCTAATTTTTTTAATTTCTTTTCGTCATAAACTGTAATCTTCAATCCAAATTTTTTTAATTTAACTAATCTTTTTACATACTCATCAGGATGTAAAATATTTCCTGGCTCCGAGACTAAATCTCTTGTAAATTTAACGCCTTTTAAAACTGCATCTAATTTAAATTTATTTTTTGAATTAATCTCATTTTTACTTTTTAAAATATTAATATTTATTTCTTTTTTATTTTTTTTTGTTTTGTATAAATTAAATTCATAAGCTTTTAATTCAGCTCCATGTAAAAATTCATTTAAAAGAATTTTGTTTTTTGTTGAAAAAAAATTAGAACCAAACAGGGTAACATTCCTGATATCATTTTTTTTAATATAATCATAAAATTTAGCGCCTAATTTTTCTGAATCTTGTGCGACATTCTTATTGTTCAACAATATAATTAAAATTTTTTGATCAAAATCTAGGTTGAGTGATTCAATTTTATTTTTTTTAATATTTTTACTCTTTTTTATAAAATTAACTATTTTTTGATTTGTTTTGTCATCAAAAATGCCTTTAAACTCTGAAATTTTAGTGTCCTTACCTAATAATAAGGCACTATTCCTGAATGAGCTTTTTTGTGTGTCTAAATAATTTATTTTTAAAGTCATTTATATTAAATATAGTATAGGTTGAAAACGTATATATGTATCAAAATAATAAATTTCAATGAAAAAATTAATATTTAGAAATATTTTTAAAGATATTACCACTTTTTTTCTAATTACATCATTGTCATTAACTTTAATAGTTTGGGTAATTCAGGCAGTCAATTACTTAGATTTTGTATCTGAAGACGGGCACAGTTTCAAAGTTTATTTTATGTACTCTTTTTTTTCTTTGCCAAAAATATTCAGCAAATTATTTTTGTTTGTTTTTTTTATTTCAGTATTTTTCACGATATCCAAATATGAAGAAAATAATGAAATTTTAATATTCTGGAACTATGGTATAAAAAAAACAGAATTTATAAATAAAATAATAAAATTTTCATTCATATATTTTTTAATTAGCGTTATTTTTAGTTTTTTAATAGTTCCAAAAACTCAGGATTTAGCAAGATCATATATTAGAGACTCTAAAATAGATTATTTTCCTTCTTTAATAAAGTCACAACACTTTAATGATGCGGTAAAAAACTTAACAATTTTTGTTGAAGAAAAAACTGGTAATGGTCTTATAAAAAATATTTTTATTAAAGAAAATTATGATGGTAATAGATCTAAGATAATTAATGCTAAAGAAGGAGTCTTGGTAAAAAAAAATAATTTTTTTTACTTAGTCTTGCTTGATGGAAAAATTATAAATATAGATTCTAGAAATACAAATATAATTAAGTTTGAAAAAACAGAATTTAATCTATCTAAGTTTAGTACTAAAACGACAGTTTTTCCAAAAATTCAAGAAACTAATTCAATTAAATTAATTAAATGTTTAAATTCATTTATAAATAATAAAGAAGGTTTTTTTGAAAAATTATTTGTATGTGACAAAAGTTCTGTTAATGCAGTATTACAAGAAATGTATAAAAGATTAATAATACCATTATACATAATTATTGTTGGTTTTGTTGCGAGTTGTTTAGTCATAAAATCTAAAAACCAATTTGATTCTATAAAATTTAAAAGTATTATTTTTATTTTAGGCTTTATTTTTATAATATTTTCAGAAGGATCCATTAATATTCTATCATTTGATAATTTAAATAAATCCACAATTTTATTGATTCCTTTTATTGGGTGTATTGTTGGTTATTTAATTTTTATTAGTTCTAGAAAACTAAAATTATTATGAAATTAAAAATATATAAAACCTATATTCTAAAATCTTATTTGTATTATTTTTTAATTGTAAGTTTAGTTTTCACTTTATTAAGTTTTTTTTTAAATATTTTAGAAGAAATTGTTTTTTTCGAGAAATATGAGGTTGGCTTTTATTATCCTATATTATTAACATTCTTAAATACTCCTTCTGTTTTATTTGAAATATTTCCATTTATTTTTTTAATTGCATCACAATTATTTTTTATGAAATTTAAAGAAAACGAAGAGTTAAATTTACTAAAAACAACTGGGATAGATAATTTTTCATTAATTAGATTACTTATTTATTTATCATTAGTGATGGGAATAATTATTACTGTTTTGTTCTATTCGTTTTCTTCAAATCTAAAACATAATTATTTATTAATTAAAAATAAATTTACTGATGATAATAAATATTTGGCAGCAATAAATAATAATGGTTTATGGATTAAAGATGAATATGAGGACAATATATATATTATTAATGCAGATGAATTTGAAAAAAATAAGTTAAAAAATGTTACAATAAATCAACTAGATGGCAAATTTAATTTAAAAAGCATAATTATTTCTGATCATGCTGACATAGAAAATAAAGAATGGAAGCTCAAAAAAGTAAGAATTTTTTTTGATAATGGAAAAAAAGAAATTTTAGATAACCTTAAAGTTAATACAAATTTTAATAGAGAAAAATTAAATAGCATTTTTTCAAATTTGACTTCGTTAAATTTAATACAATTAATAAATTTATCTGAGGATTACAAAAAACTAGGGCTGTCTAGTAATGAGATTAATTCTCACATATTAAAATTATACTCATTTCCAGTCTTTATATCAATAATGACAACTATTGGCTCTATTTTAGTTTTAAGTTTTGCTTATATAAAAGGAAAATTTTTTAATTTATCTTTAGGAATTTTATCTTCAGTAACAATCTATTATATAAATTATTTTTTTAATTTATTAGGTATAACTGAAAAAACATCTATACTATTGTCTGTGTGTTCACCATTAATAATTTTAATTTTACTTTGTTTCGTTTTATTAGTCAGAATCAATGAAAAATAAACTTCTAATTAATTTATTTTTAATAATTTTTTTTTATCACAATATATTAAATGCAGAAATATTTAATATTAAATCGTCAGAAATTAAAATACTAGACAAAGGCAATATTACTAAAGCTACAGATGGTGTAAAAATAACTTCTAATGATGGCATCGAAATTACTGGAAGAAAATTAATTTATAATAAAGAAAAATCGATCTTAAAAATCTTTGGTGATGTAGTGTTAGATGACAAAAAAAATAACATTATTACCGAAGGAGAAGAATTTATTTATTTTAGAAATGAAGAAAAAATTTTATCAGTTGGAAAATCAAAATCGAATATAAAAAATACCTATTATTTAGAAAGTAATGATTTAGTTTATGAAAGAACCTTATCGGAAATTTATTCTGATAAAAAAACAAAAATTGAAGATTCTCAAAATAATATTTTTTTTGCAGAAGAGTTTAAATTCAATTTTATTACCAATCTTCTTAAAGCCAAAAATTTATCACTTTTTGATAATAAAAAAAATCAATACTATTTAAATTTTGCCTTAGTAAATCTAAAAGATAATAAATTTTTAGGTTCAGATATTTCAATTGATTTTGAAGATTCTTTATTTGGCAATAATAAAAATGATCCAAGATTAAAAGGAAATAGTTTAATATCTGAAGAAAACACTACAACAGTTTATAAAGGTAGTTTTACTACATGTAATCAAAAAGATAATAAATGTCCACCGTGGTCAATATATGCTGAAGAAGTTACCCATAAAAAAAATGAGAAAAAAATTGAATATAAAAATGCATGGCTAAAAATCTATGACAAACCAGTTCTTTATTTTCCTTATTTTTTTCATCCAGACCCTACAGTAAAACGTCAATCTGGTTTTTTAATGCCAAGCTTTCAAGCTTCAAATAATTCTGGGACCTCATTACAAATTCCTTACTATAAGGTAATATCGGAAAGAAAAGATTTAACACTGTTTCCAAGAGTATTTTTTGACAATGAAATGCTGTTGCAAACTGAATACAGACAAGCTAACAAAGACTCTGATTTCTTGTTAGACTTTAGTGTAAACATAGACAATGAAAATACCAAAAATCATTTTTTTGCAGACCTTGCTTCAAATAAACAAAATCAAACTTTAAATTTACACTTAGAAACTGTTTCAAATGACACTTATCTAAAAAGAAATAATATAACTTCACCTATAATTAATGATAATTCTTCACTTCATTCTTACATAGATTATTATTCATTTACCGAAGATAGTTCATTTGATGTAAGTTTTGAAGTTTTTGAAAATTTAGATAAACAAAAAACCGATAGATATGAATATATTTTTCCAAATTTCAGTTATGAAAAATATTTGTATAACGATAGTAACGTAAATGGAGATTTAACTTTTAATGCTAGAGGTTTTCAAAAAAATTATAATACTAGCTCTGATGAATCTGTTTTAATTAATGACCTAAAATATTCTTCTTTTTCAAAAAATAACTCCACTATAGATGGGTTAATGACAAATTATAATCTATTATTAAGAAATTTAAATTCAACTACAGAAAATTCAGATTCATTTAAAGATGGTGATGACCAGCAATTACTTTCTTTAGTTGAATTAAAAACTGAACTTCCCTTAAAAAAAGAAGATCAAAATTCTATTAGTTTACTATCGCCAAAATTTTCAGCTAGATACAGTCCTAATTCAACAAAAAATAATTCAAATTTAAATGAAAACATAACCTATGACAGCATTTTTTCACTAGATAGAATTGACGATACCGCTGTGGAAGGTGGAGGATCATTAACTATGGGTGTAGAATATTCATTAACGAATAAAGAAGATCAAGGACATATGAGTTTATCATTTGCGAATGTGTTAAGAGTGAATGAAAACCCTGATTTACCAAAACTTTATGGTTTTTCAGAAAAAAGATCTGATTTTATAGGTGAATTTGATTTTGCTCCTTCTAAATTTTTTGATTTAAACTATCAATTTTCATTAGACAAAGATTTAGATGATTCAAATTATAATTTAATTAAAACAAATATAGTTATAAATAATTTTGTTACTTCTTTTGAATTTCTCGAAGAGGATAACTATTTAAATCAAGATAGCTATTTAACAAATAATACAAAATTTAATTTTGATAGTAATAATTCAATTGCTTTTGGAACTTCAAAAAATTTAGATCAAAATATTACAAATTATTATAATTTAATTTATGAATATGAAAACGATTGTTTAACTGCGGCTATAGAATACAACAAAAGCTATTATACAGATGGCGATCTAAAACCTGATGAAAATATAATGTTTTCAATAAAAATTATCCCATTTGGTAAAATTTCATCACCGTCTTTAGTCAAATGATTAAAAATATAATATTAAAATTTGTATATGTATTTATTTTAATATTCTTATTTATAAATTCAGCAAATTCTGGAAATAAAATTAAAATTGAATTGCAGATAGAAAATGAAATATTAACAAATATTGATTTTTTAAATGAAAGAAATTATCTTGTTGCATTAAATAATAATTTAAAAACCTTACCAAAAAATCAACTTGAAAAGATTTCAAAAGAATCTTTAATAAGAGAAAAAATCAAAAAAATCGAATTGTTAAAGTTTTATGATTTTGAAAAAGCTGATAAGTATTCTGACGAATTATTGAGCGATTTTTATAAAAGGTTAAATTTTAAAAATAAAGATGATTTTAATTCTTATCTGATTAGCTATAATTTAGATATTTCTGATATTAGAGAAAAACTAAAAATAGAAACCTTATGGAATGAAATGATATTTCAAAAATATAACAATCAAATTAAAATTGATAAAGAAAAAATAAAAATAAAAATAAAAAATCAAAAAAAAATATTAAAAGAATACAATTTGAGTGAAATATTATTTCAGCTTAAATCAGATGAGAGTTTACTAGATAAATACAACTTAATATTACAAAATATTGAAAATTCAGGTTTTAAAAATAGTGCAAATATATTTAGCATAAGTGATAGCTCAAAATTTGGTGGTGAAATAGGATGGATTAACCAAAGTCAATTGAATGATAATCTACTAAGAGAAATTAAAAATTTAAATATAAATAAATTAACTAAACCAATTCAAACAAGTGGCGGTTATTTAATAATTAAATTAAATAATAAAAGAGAGAAAGAAAAAAAATTAGATTTTGAAAGAACTTTTAAACAAATGATAAACGAAGAAAAAAATAGACAGCTAAATCAATTTTCATTAATTTATTTTAATAAAATTAAACAAAATATTTTTATTAGTGAAAAATAAACCTTTATTAATAGTACTTGGCGAACCAAATAGTACTTTTTCTGAAATACTATTTAAAGCTTATAAAAAAAAAATTATACAAAAATTTAGTAGACCTATTGTTGTAATTGGATCTGAAAATTTATTAAAATTACAAATGAAATTTCTTAAATATTCTATAAAAATTAAAAAAATTAATTCACTCAATTTAAAAAATGCAAATTTAAATAAAAAAAACATAAATATAGTTAATGTTGACTATAGATTTAAGAAAGCTTTTAATAAGATTTCTAATAGTTCAAATAAATATATTAATAATTGTTTTAAGATTGCTTTAAAACTATTAAAGGAAAAATCAGCTTTTGCTTTGATTAATGGCCCAGTATCAAAAACACATTTTTTAGAAAAAAAATATTTAGGTATTACAGAATATTTGTCAAATAAAACTAAAATTAAAAAAAAACCAACTATGCTAATTTATAATTCTTCTTTTTCAGTATGCCCAATAACTACACACCTTCCTATTAACCTTGTAACTAAAAATTTAACAAGAAACAAAATTACAAATGATGTAATGAACATTAATTTTTTTTATAAAAAAAAATTAAATAAAAAACCAAAATTTGCAATTTTGGGTCTTAATCCTCATTGTGAATCAATAGAAAAATTAAGTGAAGAAGAAAAAATTATTAAGCCAGCAATTAAACTTTTGTTAAAGAATAAAATAAATATCAAAGGTCCATTTTCAGCAGACACTTTTTTTTCTAAAAAAAACTTATCATATTATGATGTTGCCGTTGGGATGTATCATGACCAAGTTCTTACTCCTATGAAAACTATATTTAATTTTGAAGCTATTAATTTAACTTTGGGTTTGCCTTTTTTAAGGGTTTCTCCTGATCATGGAACAAATAATAAAATGATAGGCAGAAATAAATCTAATGCTCAGTCACTAATTTCTTCAATTAATTTTTTTAAAAAAGTTAAATGAAAATTAAATATCCTAAAAAAAGTTTAGGACAAAATTTTTTAACTGATAAAAATATTGTAAATACTATTATAAATGCAGGTGATATAAAAAAAAATGATATTGTTCTTGAAGTAGGTCCAGGAACTGGAAACCTTACAGAAGGAATTTTATCAAAAAATCCTAAAAAGTTATTTGCCGTTGAAAAAGATAAATTTTTAGTGAAAAAATTACATGAAAAATTTAAAGAAAAAATTATTATAATTAATGATGATATTTTAAAGATTGATGAAAAAAAATACTCGAAAGAACCTGTGGTTGTTTTTGGAAATTTACCTTACAACATTTCTACTCAAATTTTAATTAAATGGATAAGATATAATAATTTAAATAATACTTTTAAAAAATTTATTTTAATGTTTCAAAAAGAGGTGGCTGAAAGAATAATTGCAAAAACTAATAGCAAAAACTATGGACGACTTGCAGTTTTGTCTTCATGGAAACTGAGAACGGAAAAAGTTACAGATGTTTCACCTAATTCTTTTTATCCAGTCCCAAAAGTTAAAAGTACTATATTATTAATTGAGCCAAAAAGTGAATGTTTTAATTTAAAAAATTCTAAAAATTTAGAACATATAACCAACATTTTTTTTAACCAACGACGGAAAATGATCAAAAAGCCTTTGAATATAATTTTTAAAAATGCAAATGAAATCTCTAAAAAACTTAATATCAATATCAGTGATAGACCTCAGAATTTATCATCATTAAAGTATTTTGAAATATGCAGGGAGTATGAAAACTTAGATTTTTAATTTTTTTATATGATTTAAAATATTATTTCTATCATAACTGCTATCTAATTTTTCTACTTTATTATTAATGAATCTTATTATTTCATTATAACATTTTTCTAGATCTTCATTAATTACTACAAAATCATAGTTTTCCCACTGATTGATGTCTTCATGAAATTGTTTCATTCTTTTTTCCACGATATTTTTATCCTTCATGTCTCTATTTTTTAATCTATTAAATAATTCTGATTTACTTGGTGGCAAAATAAAAAACGTAATAAGTTTGTAATTTAGTTTTTGCTTTTTGATTTGTTCAGTTCCCTGCCAATCAATATCAAAAATTACATTTTCTCCTTTATTTAAATTTTCAAATACTTGACTTTTAGATGATCCATAATAATTCTCAAAAACCTTTGCGTATTCTAAAAACTCACTGTTTTTGATTAAATTTTTAAATTCTTCTTCACTAATAAAAAAATAATCTTTACCGTTTACTTCATTGGTTCTTGGTTTTCTTGTAGTATATGAAATTGAAATTTTGAAATTTTTTTCTTGAGCGATTTTTTTTACAAGTGTTGTTTTGCCAGCTCCGGACGGTGATGATAATACGACAACTATCCCGTCTTTTCCTAAAGACATTTTAATTTTTATTTTTTAATTTGCTTTGCTCTCTATAAATTTTACAGCATCACCAACTGTAAGAATTTTTTCAGCTTCACTATCAGAAATTTCTGAACCAAATTCTTCTTCGAAAGCCATTACTAATTCTACAGTATCTAAGCTATCTGCCCCTAAGTCATCTATAAAGCTTGATTCTTTGGTTACTTTAGTTTCTTCAATTCCTAAATGATCTGCTACTATTTTTTTTACCTTGCTTGAAATATCATCTGACATAAAATCCTTTGTGTTAAGTCGTTAATAATTTATTAAATGCTTTTGTCAAGCCATATACATGCCTCCATTAACATGTATAGTTTCTCCAGTGATATAAGAAGCTTGATCTGACGATAAAAAAGCGACTGAATTGGCCACATCTTCACCATTTCCCAATCTAGCCATTGGTATTCTAGAAGTTAAAACAGCTTTTACACTTTCAATAATACTATCTGTCATTCTTGATTGTATAAATCCAGGTGAAACACAATTTAATGTAATATTTTTTTTTGCATATTCTATTGCTAAAGATTTGGTCATACCTATGATTCCTGCTTTTGATGCAGCATAATTTGATTGACCTAAATTTCCTGTATGTCCTACCACAGATGTAATATTTACTATTCTTCCGTATTTATTTTTTAACATTTTTTTTATCGCATATTTGCTTAATAAAAAAGTTGAAGTTAAATTAATATCAATTACTTTTTCCCATTCTTCATTTTTCATTCTTAAAGATAAATTATCCATATTGGTACCTGCATTGTTTATTAGAATATCTAATCCAATTAATTGCGTTGAAGCATTGTCAACAAATTCTTCAATTTTAGAATGGTCCGAAATATCAAATTTTATAACATTAACATTTGGAAAATCTTTTTTTAACAAGTCTAGTTTTTCTAAATTTGTTCCAGTAGCGACTACATTTCCTTCTAGAGAAATAAATTTTTTAACAATCTCTCTCCCAATTCCACCGGTGGCGCCTGTAACTAATATCTTTTTATTTTTAAAATTAATCATTCAATTTAATACTTTTTAAATCTTCAAGTTTATTTATGGTATTTACATTAATTGTTTTATCTATTCTTTTTACTAAACCAGATAATACTTTTCCAGGCCCAATTTCAATAAAATTTGTAACTCCATTTTTTATCATATAAATTACACTTTCTCTCCAGCGAACAGGGCTTTCTATTTGTTTTATAAGTAAATCCTTTATTTTATCTACTTCTTGAGTTTCTGATCCTGTTACATTTGAAATAATAACGTTTTTTGGTTTTTCAAAATTTGTATTATTTATTTTATCTCTCATTATAAAGGTTGCTTTATCCATTAATTTACAATGAAAAGGTGCGCTTACTGGAAGTTTTATATTTTTAATTTTTTTTACTTTTAAAATTTCAATAAATTTATCTATATCAGAATTAAGCCCACTCAAAACTATTTGTCCATTTGAATTGTCATTTGCTAAGTAACATTTGGAATTATTTTGATTTTCTTCTAACAAATTATTTACTTCCTTTATTTCTACTCCTAAAACAGCTACCATTCCTCCGGTGCCTTTTGGTACAGCTGTTTGCATTGCTTTACCTCTTTGATTTAAAAGTTTTATTGCATTTTTAAAATCTAATGAACCACTTGTGGCTAGAGCCGAATATTCCCCAAGTGAATGACCAGCAAAATATTTAGCGTCTCCTAAATTAATATTGCTTTCTCTTTTTATCATTTCAAATATTGAATAGCTTGATAAAAATATTGCAGGTTGTGTATTTTCAGTTAAATCTAATTCTTCTTTTGGACCATCTAATATTATTTTGCTAATTGCGTAACCCAATGCATCGTCTGCTTGATTAAATAGATCTTTAACATAAGCGAAATTATCATGTAGTTCTTTAGTCATTCCTACTGACTGGGAACCTTGACCTGGAAATATTACTGAAAACATAGAAATTATTATTAAATTTTAACGTTTTTTGTGTTGTAATTAAATTTTTATAATAGTATATCCCTTTTTTTTATAACATTAAAATATGAACTTTTACGAACATACGATTATAGCTAGACAAGATACAAGTCCCGCCCAACTAAAGCAAATACAAGATAAATATGCTGATTTAGTAATCAAACACGAAGGAAAAGTGGTAAAGACTGAAAGTTGGGGCCTTCTAAATTTAGCCTATCTAATAAAAAAAAACAGAAAAGGAAATTATATTCATTTTAAAATTGAAGGAAATGGAAAAACAATTAGTAAACTTGAAAAAAGTGAAAAAATAGACAAAAACCTTTTAAGATATTTAACCGTTAAAGTAAAAAAATTAGATTTAAAAACAAACTACTTCGAAAAAAAAAGTGAAGAAGTTAAAGAAAAATCAAATTAAATATGAAAAAAACAAATAAAAATAAAAAAAGATCAGGTCAAAATAATTTTTCTAAATTAAGTATTTTTCAACCACAAAAATACAAATTTAAAAAAAAATGCCCACTATCAGGAAAAGATGCTCCAGTAGTTGATTATAAAAACATAAGACTTTTAAGAAAATATATTACAGAAAATGGAAAGATAATGCCTTCGAGAATTACTTCGGTGTGTCAAAAAAAACAAAGAGAGTTGTCTCTTTCAATTAAAAGAGCAAGAAATTTGGCTTTAATTTAATGAAAGTAATATTACTAGAAAATGTTAGAAAAGTAGGATCAATTGGTGATGTAATTGATGTTAAAAGAGGATTTGCAAGAAATTTTTTAATTTCAAAAAAAAAAGCACTTTTTGCTTCTACTGAAAATATAAAAGAAGTAGAGAAAATTAAAATCGAGCTTTCAAAAAAAGATCAAGAAAAAAAGAAAGAAGCAAAATCTATCCATGAAAAAATTCAAAGTAAAGAATATCCAGTTAAAAAATTAGCAACTGAAAATAAAGAGTTGTATGGATCAGTTAAGCCAACTGAAATTGCAAAAATTTTAAATGAAATTGAAAAAATTGAAATAAACCCCTCTTTAATACAACCTATTAAAGAAATAAAATCTATTGGAACATTTAAAGTTGTGTTAAATCTTCACCCAGAAATTCAATCAAAAATATCAATCAAAGTTATTTCCGAAGACAATAAATAATTATACAATTTTTTCCCCAGGTACTTTTTGATATTGCGTTACTATATTAAATTTAATTAACTAATTATATGGTAAAAACATTTAATTTAGTCCAAAATGAAGTAAACGAACTTCCAAACAATATAGAAGCAGAACAGTCAGTTATTGGATCAATTTTGGTTTCAAATGAAATATTTGATGAAATTAATATGATTGTAGCAAGTAAAAATTTTTATGATCCAATGCACCAAAAAATTTTTAGTGCTATAGAAAAATTAATTTATAGCGGAATGTTAGCTAACCCAATAACTTTAAAAAATTATTTTGAAAAAGAAAAAGATGAAATAAATGTTCCAGATTATTTAAT